>PXDR01000331.1 GCA_003566335.1 Cyanobacteria bacterium T3Sed10_344R1 | reverse complement strand
TCTCGCCCTCGGCAGCGGCAGCGGCATCATTCAAGTCTGGCAAGTGTCTAATCAAACCGAGTTGGCTCAACTCGCCCAGACTGAGCAACGCCGCAGCCGGGTGCTCTCCCTTGATTTCAGTGCAGATGGTAACTACGTCATGGCTCGGAATTTGGGCGGTACGGGCCAAACCTGGGCTTGGGAAAGTGAGCAGGACAGTCGTACCACCTTTGGCGACTCCCTGACGACGGTTCTACACGACAGCCAACCCCTGATGGTCACAGCCAGCCTGCCCTCTAGAGCCAACTACGTGCGGATCACCGCCTCTAATCTGGCAGAATTTCAAGAACCAAGTAGTCGCCAGAGCAGCTTATCGAATTTAGCCGCTGTGGCCTTTAAGCCTAGCGAAGATGGCATCGTGGTTGCGATCGCAAGCCTGCATGGTCAGCTTGAACAAATTGAGTTTGTTAGGGATTAACTGGCTCGCTGGGAATCAAGCCTAGGCTTCCCCAGCATTGAGGCAGCCTGAACGCCACGAGTCGGGCAAGTCAACGCCTTCCTCTCCCAGCAACCAGCGAGTTTCCGCTGCCGCTGCCGTCATCACCTCTGCGATCGCATCTGAAGACACCGATAAATCCAGCGCTGTCCCCAAAGCCCGCTGCAAAATGCAAGACGCTTGGGGATACTCCGGTACTGGGGGCCGGGCAACCCAGGTGCCATCCGCCTGCACAATCTCTAGCAGGTCTGGATAGTGACCATGCTCAGCCACTACCTGGGGATCAAAAAACAGCCGGTGGCGACTCGGCATCCCGCTATAGCCCAGGGTAAATTGGCGCTGGGTTGGCGTATCGGTAAAAAACTTGATGGCGGCCAACGCTGCCTGCTTATGGCGACTGTTGTGGGCAATGCTAAACCCCCAGCCCCCGTGACAGGCTTTGCGATCTTCTGCTTGACCGGTCGCACTGACCATCGGCATCATGCCCACTCGACCTTGGACTCTAGACGCCTCTCCATTCACCTCAGCCCAGGCATTCGGCCAATTCCGCATAAAGACAGCTTCTGCATTCATAAACCGCTCGCGGGTTTCGGCTTCGCTATAGCCCAACACATTTAGGGGCGAAACCCCTTGGGCCAAGGTTTCCCGTAAAAACGACACCGCTTCCAAAGCCGCTGGTTGATCTAGGCCCACTGCTGCCTCAGTGGTGCTGGGATCAATCCAGAATCCCCCATAGCTCGCCAACACCTCAGCAAAAACCGCAATCAGTGCTTCTGATTCTCGTCCTTGCCAGAGATAGCCCGTGCGCACCTCTCCCATCGCTTGCAAGGTTTGGGAAATCCTCAGCAAGTCATCGAAAGAATCTGGGGGCGATTCATCAATTAAATCGAGTAAGTCCTGACGATAGTAAAGGACGCCAGCATCACTGCGGAAAGGAATGCGGTACAGCCTGTCTTCATACTGACCTAGCTCAATTTCTTGAGGCAAAAAGTCTTGCCGATCTTCCTCAGAAAAATCATCGCTAAGATCCTCAAGCCAGCCTGCTCCCGCCAGTTCTGGCACCCAAATAATATCGCTATAAATTAAGTCATAGTCAGCCGGATCATCGGCTTCTAGGGAAGACACATAGGCCCTGCGGATACTATCGGTATCGTCGGGATCATCCGGAATAGCGCTGGTGTCAAGCTCAACCGTAATCCCCTCACCCTCATCGCTAGCCTGAAAAGCCTGGATAATCTCTTGCCAAATCCCAACCTCTAGTTGGGGCACGATAAACCTTAAGGTGACTTGCCGATCGGTGGGAACACAGGCCGAATTCAGCAGCAAAAGACTCAGGCTGCTCGCAAGGACTAGGCTAAGCCAAGTGCGAAGCTTGCGGCGAAAGTGCGATCGCAACAGAACAGACAAGCTTCGCCCCTTAGGTTTAGAGAAGTTCATGTTAAACCGGTCAAATAGCGCGCTAATTCAGCCCATATATCTCATATCGACCTAGGGTTTGCCCAATCGCGCCCTTAAATCTCTTTACATGCACATATAGCCCCCCGCCACCGGAATCACCCGCCGACCTGCACAGTTGGCATCTTCCTCACTGCCGCTCAAGTTAGGCACACTGCGGGGGGGCGCAGGCCGGGCCGCTGGGCGGGCCGGGGCAGAAGCTGGGGTCACAGAAGAAGCCGGAGTTGCTGTTGCGGGTGCCGTATTTGCGGCTGGAACGGCCTCCCCCCGCTGAATGCGAACATCCTGCTGCCGCACTTCCCCAGCCCGGCGGTTAAATTCAGCCTGAATTGCGCCGCAGTCTCCAGCGGTGCTGCCCTGGCCTTGGCGACAGCGAATCAACTGCTCAGCTAGCTGGTTGTTAGGCAGGCTGGCCTGGGCATAGGCCGCCGTGCCGCCCATCAGCAGCAAACCCACCGTAACCGCGAAAACCCCACAAGATTTCATTAGATAAGTCCGTAATAAGTAAAGGTGCGAGTCATTAATCAAACAGAATCAGCGTGAGAAAACGTTGGTTTCACTGAATCCTCTGGGCACTCTGAAATCGAGGTTGCCAGTCTCCAACTCCAGCGGGGGCAGC
The DNA here is from genome assembly GCA_003566335.1 of Cyanobacteria bacterium T3Sed10_344R1. Classification (GTDB taxonomy): domain Bacteria; phylum Cyanobacteriota; class Cyanobacteriia; order Phormidesmidales; family Phormidesmidaceae; genus PXDR01. The sequence continues at coordinate 6,581 of PXDR01000331.1, read as the reverse complement.
CAGCGGTTGGGTACTTTTTTGAGAGGATGCAGCATCATGACCGGATATAGAACCTTAGGACGGCGCTCATTTTTAGCTTTGGGTGGGGCGGCCTTAGCCCAGGGGGCGGGGCTAATTCGTCCGGCCCAAGCCGTTCAGGCGGGGCGTAGTAGCGCTGCCGGGCAGAGCTTCTACCTCACCACCGTGAACTTGAGCGATCCCAATACGTTTTTACACATCGGCTTAGCCAACAATGCGACCCAAGCCAACAGTGCCCAGCGCTCCTTTGGGGCAGAACCCTTCCCCAACATGGTCAGTCGGCTCCGGGCTGCCGTGGTTGCCAATGGCACATTCTTTGCTCAGAATGCCCAACTTACGGTCATGGGCAACATGGTGTCCGGCGGTCGCTTTTTGAAATACAGCCAGTGGGAAAACTTTGGCACCACCCTGGGCCTGCGGGTGGGCAACCGCCCGGAAATGGTGACGGCCCGGGCCGAACGTACCCCCCAATGGGATCGCCACTGGTTTTCGATTACCTGCGGCCCCCGTCTACTGCGGGGCGGCAGTCCTTGGATTAACCCAGCCCTAGAGGGGTTCAGCGACCCTCGGGTAATTTCCGGGGCAGCGGCCCGCACGGCGATCGGCTTTTCCCAAGATGGGCAGCGGCTAATGCTGGTGAATTTCAACAACAATGTCACCTTGCAGCAAGAAGCCCAGGTGATGCAGGCCATTGGCTGCCATGAGGCGATGAATTTAGATGGCGGCGGCTCTAGCGCCTTGGCGTCTCGGGGCCAGGTGCTGGTGCCTGCGGGGCGGCCCCTGACTAATGTGATTGCGGTTTATACCGCCCAAGCTCCAGCTCCAACCTGGCTGCAGCAGTCCTGGGCCAGATTCCAGCTGAATGGTCGGGTCGAAAGTTAGGGCAGTCCCATTATGAAGACGACCGGGCTACGGCTGATCTGACGAGGCGGATTTCGTTGTAGTCGTAGCTCTCCCCCAACTGCTGGCGGATTTCTCGCAGGGAGGCGGTGGTGCCAACGGTTGCGATCGCAGCCCTAATCGCCCCCTGCCGCTCCGGTGCCACCAGGGCATCCAGGTTAATCGGGTGACCATTTTCCAGCAGCCGGGCTAGGTGATCGGTCACCGTACTCAGCCGCAGCCCCCGATCTGCCGCAATTTCCGCTGGGGTCATGCCCTTTTGGTAATAGCGCAGGGTGGTCAAGTGGGTGTCGGTTACCGGCGGTGGCCCCAAAGTATCTCCCCCGGAACTGCTCACCGGCAGAGGCTGACTGTCTAAGCCATTCACCTCGCAGAAGCCGCGAATCACGTCAGTAAACGTTTGGCCGTACTGGCTCAGCTTCTGCCGACCCACCCCAGAGATCTGGGCAAATGCGTCCAACGTTTGGGGCCGAGCCTGGGCCATCTGCCGCAGGCTGGATTCTGGAAACACCACATAGGGCGGCACCGCCTGACGATCGGCCAACTGCTTGCGCAACTGCCTTAACTGGGTCAACAACTGCTCTGCCTGGGGGGACAGGGTTTGGCTGGTGTCTGCTGCCTGGCGATCCCCCCCTTTGTTCTGCGCCTTCGGCACCGCCACCTTCACCGGCAGTTGTCCCTTCAGCACCTGCCAACTGCTTGGGGTCAGCATCAGCACCCCATAACCATCGTCGCTTTCTGCCACCAGCCGCTGATGTAGTAGAGAGCGCCCCAAGGCGCGCCAGTCCTCCACCGATCGATCCTTGCCAATCCCGTGGGTTGAAATCTGGTCGTGTCGCCATTTCTTAATTTGCTGCTTGGTTGAGCCCCGCAGCACGTCAATGATGTGGGTCATGCCAAAATTCCGGCCCCCGCTATGCTGCTCACAGCGAGCAATGCAGGAGAGAAACTTTTGGGCCTCCACCGTCCACTCTTCCATCGGCGGCGGATTCAGGCAGTTGTCGCAGGCTTGGCAGTTTTCTGGCGCATCCCACTCGCCAAAATAACTAAGCTGCACCCGCCGCCGACACACCGGGCTCTCGGCATAGTCCAGCATTTGGCGCAACTGTTGCCGGGCGATCCGCTGCTCTTGGGGGTCAGGCTTTTGGCCAATCAGATAGTCCACCGTGGCAATATCCCCATAGCCCAGGTACAGGCTACACACCGCCGCTTCCCCATCACGACCGGCCCGGCCCGACTCTTGGTAATAGCTTTCTAAACTGCGGGATAGGTCGTAGTGAATCACAAACCGCACGTCTGGCTTGTCGATGCCCATGCCAAAGGCCACCGTCGCCACCATCACCCGCACATCGTCGCGGATAAACCGAGTTTGGTGGGTGCGCCGTTCCTCATCGCTGAGCCCTGCATGGTAAGGCAACGCCGGAATCCCGTCCTGCTGTAGCCGAAAGGCCACCTCATCCACCCGGCGACGGCTGAGGCAATAAATAATCCCCGAACCGTCAAGCTGCTTCACCTGGGCCAAGAGCTGACTATAGGGCTGGCGCTGCTTGGGCCGCACGTCATAGAACAGGTTGGGCCGGTTAAAGCTGGCAACAAAGACTTCAGGCTCACGCAGCTGAAGTTGTTCCATGATGTCCCGCCGCACCCGATCCGTGGCGGTGGCGGTTAGGGCCATCAGGGGCACTTGGGCAAACTGCTGCCGCAGGAACCCGAGCTGGCGGTACTCAGGCCGAAAGTCATGGCCCCATTCCGACACGCAGTGGGCTTCATCAATGGCAAACGCCGCAATGCCGTGGCGCTGCTCCGCCTGGCGCAGTAGGGGCAAAAAGTTGCCGCCAAATAACCGCTCTGGGGCCACATAAACCAGCTTGGTTTCCCCGGCTAGCAGGGCGGCTTCCCGCGATCGCACCTCATTCAAGCTCAAACTGCTGTTGAGGAACGTCGCCGCAATCCCGTTATCTTGCAGGGTTTCTACCTGATCCTGCATCAGGGCAATTAGGGGCGATACCACCACTGTCACCCCCAGCTTTAACAGGGCAGGCAGTTGATAGCACAAAGACTTACCGCCCCCCGTGGGCATCACCACCAGGGTGTCCCGCTGCTGCAACAACGCCTCAATCGCCGGACGCTGGTAGTGGCGGAACTGGTCATAGCCAAAAAACTGCTTGAGCGCTTGCTCTAAGGCTGGAAACTCAGATGAGACTGCAGATTTAGACACCATCAACTCAGACTGCACGCGCGTGCTCCCAGTATGCCGGAAGAACCAGGATGCTGAAAGAACCAGACGCCCCATCTAGACGCCCAATTCAGGCGTCTCATGTAACGCAATGTAAACAAATTGACGTCAAGAGGGCTTGATAGCTTGACAGCTTCTGAGCAGAGTCGTTAAAGTCAGTGCCATACACGGATAACTTTTATGCAAGCCCGTTATGGAAGACAAGCAGCAAGTCACCTTATATTTCCCGCCGGAACTGCATAAGCAGCTCAAGATTCAAGCCGCTGTCCAAAGCGACACCATGTCGGCCATCACCATGCGGGCGGTTGATTTCTATCTCAAGCACGCCGCCATCGTAGAAGAGCTGGAAAACGCTTACGGCGGAACTCATCAGGTTTACCACTGCCCCAACTGCACCACGCCAGTTGTGCTTAAGGATGGCGAACTAGTTTCCCTATCTGGGCAGCCAACGGTTCAGGATGACATTGCTGAATCAGTGCCTGAGCTGGTGGGCAAGCAACGTCCGGAAGAGGGCGAACTCGTTCCCTGCTAAGGGTCAACGTTGATTACGCAAAGCCTTCGAGGTTTTACCAAACAGGTTTTCAAAAACCTCAGGGTTCGAGACAAGTCGGTGCCGTAGCTAACTGAAACTAACGCCTTAGGTCGTTCAAGATGACATTAGTACTGGCACAGGACAAGCATCAGGGGAAGTTGACTTTCCCGCTCCATGGGTCAGTCGGTGCCGCCATACGAGGGCAACGGTTATGAGAGAAGAACTAAGCGTTCTGATTCAAGCTCAATATCCACTGATTTATCTCGTTACTTTTGAGGAAGAACGAGCTGAGCAAACCCTGGCCGCCTTGGCCCAGCAGCGACCCCAGCGCAAGCTGTTCACCTGGACAATGACCCACGGCATCGTGGAGTATGGCCAGCCCCGCAACGTCACCCAGCACAGCAGCACCGTTTCCCCCGAAGCCGCCGTCGAATGGGCGATTCGCCAGCGGGAACCCGGTATTTACGTCTTCAAGGATCTCCATCCTTTCCGCGATTCCCCAGCAGTTACTCGATGCTTAAGGGATGCGATCGCAAGTTTCAAAGGCACCCAAAAGACAATCATCCTCATGTCGCCGGTACAGCAGGTACCGATTGAGCTAGAGAAAGAAGTGGTCGTCCTAGACTTCCCCATGCCCAGCATGGGTGAGCTGAACCAAGTCCTCTCCCACGAGCTAGATCGCTCCAAAGGCGAGCCCATCACCACTGAAGTCCGCGAAAAGCTGTTGAAGGCAGCCCTGGGCTTGACCCAAGATGAAGCAGAAAAGGTTTACCGCAAAGCGCGGGTTGTTGCCGGACGGCTCACCGACTCAGAAGTGGAAATCGTCCTCTCTGAGAAAAAGCAGCTAATCAAGCGCAACGGCATCCTAGAGTACATGGAAGAAGATGCCACCCTTGATTCCGTCGGTGGCTTAGAAGAACTCAAGCATTGGCTGAAGCAGCGGTCAAACGCCTTCTCCGAGCGGGCGCGGGAATATGGCCTGCCCCAGCCGAAGGGAATGCTAATTCTGGGCGTGCCCGGCTGCGGCAAGTCGCTGATTGCCAAGACCACGTCTCGTCTGTGGGGACTGCCCCTGCTGCGGCTAGATATGGGCCGGGTCTATGACGGTTCCATGGTGGGCCGCTCTGAAGCCAACCTGCGCAACGCCCTGAAGACGGCTGAATCGATCTCCCCCGCCATCCTATTCATCGACGAAATCGACAAGGCATTCGGCGGCAGCGGCGGCTCGGCAGATTCCGATGGCGGCACCTCTAGCCGGATCTTTGGCTCTTTTCTGACCTGGATGCAGGAGAAAAAGTCCCCGGTGTTCGTCATGGCCACCGCCAACCGGGTGGAGCGCCTGCCAGGTGAGTTCCTGCGCAAAGGTCGATTTGACGAGATTTTCTTCGTAGACTTGCCCAACGCTGAAGAGCGGCAAGAGATTTTCAAGATTCACCTGCAAAAGCGGCGTCGAGACATTGAGCGTTTCGATCTCGACCAGCTGACCAAGGTGTGCGAAGGGTTTTCCGGGGCGGAAATTGAGCAAGGCTTAATCTCCGCTATGTACGAAGCGTTCGCTCAAGGGCGAGAGTTCACCCAGCTCGACATCATTGCGTCGATCCGGGCCACCATGCCCCTGTCTAAGACCATGAGCGAACAGGTCACAGCCCTACGGGACTGGGCTAGGCAGCGTGCTAGACCGGCGGCTGCATCCGTTGCTGAATACCAGCGGATGGAGTTTTAACAAGCTTTCCCTCCTATCTCCCAATGGGAGGAAAGGCTAGCGAATTTCGCTAGCAGCCCAACCGTCAAAAACGATGTGTTTCAGACACGTTCTTGACTTTCCAACTCTCAAACCTGTTGTCTCTCTCTACTTCTCTCTGGAGGAAACCAAATGTCTCACTTTAGCACTCTACGCACCAAAATCTCTGACGCTGAAGTTCTCAAGTCTTCCCTGCGGGATCTCGGTATTAGCGTCAAGACTGAAGCAGACGTGCGTGGCTACAACGGTCAGCGGGTTCGGGCTGACATTGTGGCCGTTCTCGAAGGCGAGTACGACCTAGGCTGGTCTGGCAATGCTGATGGTTCTTTTGACCTGATCGCCGACCTTTGGGGCGTGGCCAAAAAGCACAATCAGACTGAGCTGATCAACGCGATTAACCAGAAGTACGCGGTCAACAAGACCCTGGCTGAGGTTAAGCGTCCTGGTCTGCAAAACGCCAACGTCAAGCTGGTGCTGCAGTAAGTTCCCAACGCGTTCCTAATGGGACGGGCCAGTCTACCGAGACTGGCCCGTTTTTTGCTGTTTGAATTTTTTGCTGTTTGAACTGGTTGATAAACTCACAAACGGAGGAATTGAATGCGAGGTTGGCCTAGGCATTGGCCCAGATACTGGCGCAACTTAGGCCGATCTTTGGGAATGTACCGCTACTGCGGTCGGGCAATTCAGCTCGTTTGGGCCACGAACTGGCGGCTGACTTTAGCCCTGGGGGGGCTGACACTGTTGGCGGGGATTTTGCCCGGTGCGATCGCATACCTTGGCAAACTGATCGTAGACAGCGTGATTCAGGCGGCAGAGTCGGGAGCGGTGGGCGATCGCACCCTGGCCCTGACCTACTTGGGCCTAGAGGGACTCCTGGTTGTGGCCCTAGATGCCACCCGTCAGGGGCTTAGCCTTTGTCAATCCTTGCTGCGGGTGTTGCTGGGTCAAACCGTCAACCTGCTGATTTTAGAAAAAGCCCAAACCCTGCCCCTCGCCTACTTCGAGGATTCTGAGTTCTACGACAAAATGACCCAGGCCCGGCGGGAAGCGTCCAACCGCCCCCTGAGCATGGTGAACCGCACCTTTGGCTTGGTCGAAGACAGCATTGCCCTAGTCACCTATGGGGCGCTACTGCTGCAGTTTTCGGCTTGGGC
>PXDR01000049.1 GCA_003566335.1 Cyanobacteria bacterium T3Sed10_344R1 | reverse complement strand
TAGCCCTGGCGCTGGAGTTTGGCGATGAAGAAGCCGTCTTGGTGGGCTTGGTGGGGCCAGAGCTTCAGCCAGCTTTCTCCCGGCTTTGGCTGCACGGGGAAAGAGTCAGGGGGCGGCACCAGTTGCCAGTGGGGATGATCGGCCAAGAAGCCTTCAATCTGCCGTTCATTTTCCTGGGGATGCAGGGTACAGGTGGCGTAAACTAGCACGCCGCCGGGTTTGACCCAGGTGGCGGTGTGGGCCAAAAGTTCGGTCTGGAGTTGGCTTAGTTCGGTGATGGTGGCGGGGGTTTGTCGCCAGCGGGCGTCGGCGTGGCGGTGTAGAGTGCCTAGGCCCGAGCAGGGCGCATCCACCAGCACACGGTCGGCTTGGTTCACCCAGTCTGGGCAGTTGCGGCTGTCGGCGGCGCGGGTTTCGATGCAGGTGAGCCCAACACGCTGGGCGTTGCGGTGAATGGTTTTCAGGCGGCTAGCGGTGCGATCGCAACCCCAGAGCTGGCCCTGGTTTTGCATTAGCTCCCCCAGATGGGTGGTTTTGCCCCCCGGCGCGGCGCAGGCGTCGATCACAGTTTCCCCAGGCTGAGGATCCACCAAGGCCGCCACCAGTTGAGCGCTGCCGTCCTGAACAGTCCACCAGCCCTGGTCATAGCCCGGCAACTGGGGAATGGCCCCCGCCGAACCGATCAGGCGAATGCCCTGGGGCGTAGCCAGGGGCCGAGCCAGAATGTTCTCGGCTTTGAGGGCAGCCAGAACGGTGTCACGGTCAGTCCGCAGGGGATTGATCCGCAGGTCAATACTCGGGGGCTGGTTGAACCAATCCCCCAGTTGGGCCGCCGCCTCTAGGCCCAATTCATCCGCCCACAGCTGCACCAGCCAGTCGGGATAGCTGTGAACGACACCAAGCTGAGTCACCGGATCTGCGGGCAAGGGCAGGGGATCGGCCTGTTCCGCCTGACGCAGGTACTGACGCAGCAGGCCGTTCACCACTTTTGCCAGACCTTTTAGCCCCACTGTTTTAGCCAGGTCAACGCTGGTATTGACGCTGGCAGAGGGGGGAATGTGGTCGAGGTAGCGCAGTTGGTAAAGCCCTAGGTGCAGCACCACCCGCAGGTCGGGGGCTTGCTGGGCGGCAGGGCGGTTGCCCAGGTGATCGAGCAGGGCGTCTAGGGTGCGCTGACGGCGGACGCTGCCATAGACCAGTTCGGTGACTAAGCTGCGATCGCGGCTGGAGAGTTCAGCTTGGGCTAAGTGGCGGTGGAGGGCCACGTCGGCGTAGGCTCCCCGATGGACAGCCCGCAGCGCCCAGAACGCCAGTTGGCGGGCATCGGTGAGGGCGGTGATGGGCAGAGATTGAGGCATGGGGAAAAAGCATTGACACAAAAAAAGGCGTCAGCCAGGACACCCGGAAAGCGATTGATTCAGCCTGAGTAACCCCGCAGCCTAGCGTTTTTTACCCGCTTTAGTTTTACCGGCACTTTTACCTGGCTGGCTGGAGCCCTTGGCGGCTTTAGGGCTGACTTTGCTTTTGGCCATGCCGATCCCGCTGGGGCGACCTTCGGCGTCGGCCTTGCGACGTCTGCGATCGCGCCATTCCACTGCGGTAAGGTAGGCGACGCCCCCAGTAACCAGCACCAGCAGCCCGAAGGATGCCACGGCCATTAGGTTAAAAACGGGGATTTCTCCAGTCGTCATAGTTGCAACTACGTCTAACGTCGTTTAACGACAATCCTGTCCCGCTGTTTTAGCGGGGTCACGGTGCGATCGCCGTGAATAAAAAGGTTGGCCCGAGGGCGTTGCGGCTGCAAACCGCCCGAGCCATTTAGGGGTTTAGAAGCCGTTGCGGCCCCAGATCACCATCGAAATTGAGAAGGTGAAGGTCACCAGCAAACCAACCCAGCCCAGCGTCAAAATATCCATAAACCTGCGTTCTAAAGCTCACGGTGCAAACGTTTTACATTTTTCATCATACGGTAAAGGCCGACCCAATTTCGGGCGTTAAGCCCTAGGAAACCCGCTGAACGTTATCGCAATAGGCCAAAATTTGCTGCAGCCGCTGCAAAATCTGGGCCTGGCGCTGCTGCGCGGTATGGGCTTGGCGCGCCGCCTGCAAAAAGCTGATATCCACCCCCAGCAGCCGCATCTGCTTATTGATCTCAATCTGCTGGGGCAAAATCTGGGCGGCCTCGGGCTCGTCGGCCAAATCTAGCGCCATGACCTCCTGCTGAAACTGCTGCTGCAAGGTGAGGAACTGCGATCGCACCGCCATCGGCTCAGGATTGGCCTGCTGCATCTGGTGCTGCAATCCCGCCACCTGCTGACGCAACCGCTCAAACCTGGCCCGATAGCCCGATGATTCCGCTGAGGTCATGGCTGCTAAAAACTCCCTAAGCGCTACATCCCCATAATGGCGTAGCCCGAATCGACATAGAGGATTTGGCCGGTGATGCCGCTGGCTAAGTCACTGGCCAAAAAGGCCGCCGTGTTGCCCACCTCCGTTTGGGTCACCGTGCGCCGCAGCGGGGCGACCTCCTCCACGTGATGAATCATGTCGAGGATGCCCCCCACTGCCGATGACGCCAAGGTGCGAATCGGCCCAGCAGAAATGCCGTTCACCCGCACCTTTTGCGGCCCCAGTTCTGCCGCGAGATAGCGCACGTTCATCTCCAGGGCAGCCTTGGCAATGCCCATGACGTTGTAGTTGGGCACCACCCGCTCACCGCCCAGGTAAGTCAGCGTCACAATGCTGCCCCCGTCGGTCATCAATGGCTTGGCGGCCCGCGCCAACTGCACCAACGAGTAAGCGCTGATGTTGAGCGCCGTGTTGAATCCGTCCTGGGACACCGCGCTAAAGTCGCCAGTCAGGTCATCCCGATTGGCAAAGGCCAAACAGTGGATCAACACGTCTACTCGGCCCCATTTCGATGCGATCGCATCGAAGGTGCTCTGAATCTGGGCCTCATCCTGAACATTGCAGGGCAGGAACAAATCAGGGTTTAGCGGAGCCACCAGATCCCCCACCTTCTTTTCCATCCGCCCCTTGTCATCCGGCAGATAGGTCACCCCCAGATTTGCCCCCGCCTGATGGAGCTGTTGGGCAATGCCCCAGGCAATGGAACGGTTGTTGGCAATCCCCGTAACCAGCGCGTTTTTCCCAGCAAGATTCAACATAGCAATCGTTCTCTAGCCCAGCAAATTCCGTGATCTTCCCTAAGATCATCACATAAGAGGTGGCTTTAATCGCGAATCCGCCCGCCATCCGTCAGCCATCCGTCAGTCCACCAGCGGTCTCTCGACGGTCTCTCAACGCCATTTCCACTGGCCGATCCCAGGGCCGATCCCAGGGTAAACCGGTGTCTTTGTCAGCAGCGTCAGCTACGGTTTTGCTGATTCTTAGCCCGCTTTGTGGCCCAACTGGGCTGAAATCGACCGTTTACGCAGAATTGAGTATTAAGTGATACAAAATGCCGTCAAGACTTAAGTTTAAGTGTTCTAAAGTCAGGAATCCCTTGGAATTCCCAGACTTTGGGAGGATCGACTCTGGGCTCAACCCAACTCCAGCCGACTCAGGTCAGATGACGCCTAGATTAGTTGATTAGATTGGTTGACTTAGGTCTGCTGATTTTGATCCTTATCTAAAATCAGACATCAAGTCAGATTGACTCGCAATTCTGCGGATCGCTCAGGCCAGGGTCAGGTAATTCCCAATTCATCGGAGGTCTAGGACGCGCCGTGGGCATGGTAATGACGCAGGACAAACCCCTCACAAACCTATTTCGCCAAATCTCTGGCGGTTCCTTTCCGCCTGTAGTAGAAACCTATGATCGGGGCAAAACCATCTTTTTCCCTGGAGATCCCGCCGAGCGGGTTTACTTCTTGGTGAAGGGAGCCGTCAAGCTCTCCCGGGTGTACGAAGCTGGCGAAGAAATCACCGTCGCCCTACTGCGGGAAAACAGCGTATTCGGCGTGCTGTCCCTAATCACAGGGCACCGTTCCGATCGGTTCTATCACGCTGTCGCCTTCACCCCAGTAGAACTGATGTCCCTGCCGATTGAGCAGGTAGAACAAGCCCTAGAGAACAATCCCGACCTGTCGATGCTGATGCTGCGGGGGTTATCCTCTCGAATTCTGCAAACCGAGATGATGATCGAGACCCTAGCCCACCGAGATATGGGGTCACGGCTCGTCAGCTTTTTGCTAATTCTCTGTCGCGACTTTGGGGTGCCAAGCCAAGACGGCATCACCATTGACCTAAAGTTGTCTCACCAGGCGATCGCAGAGGCCATCGGCTCAACCCGGGTCACCGTTACCCGTCTATTGGGCGATCTGCGCCAAGATGAGATGATTTCCATCCACAAAAAGAAAATCACGGTCCACGACCCCGTTAACCTCAGCCAGCAATTCACCTAGGCATAGCGGCTCCCGCCTTTGAGTTTCGAGAACCCTGGGTTTACTCAAGCGAGACTCTACAGCGTCTAGGTTCCACAGATTTTAGACCTCGGCGCTTAGCCCCGGGGGACTGACCTGAACCGGGTCTAATACAGTACGCTGTAGTCTGACTCTGACCTGCACCGTATTGAGACTTTAATGACCTCAGGGTACGTCCTGATCTTGGCGGTTCTGCTGTTAGGCGGCGTCATTGCAACCTTAGGCGATCGCATTGGGATGCGGGTGGGCAAAGCACGGCTCACCCTGTTTAATCTGCGCCCACGCCAAACTGCCACCGTCGTCAGTGTCTTTACCGGCAGCCTAATTTCTGCTTCGACCTTGGGTCTGCTCTTTGCGGTGAGTGAACAACTGCGCACTGGCGTCTTTGAGCTTCAGCAAATTCAAGATGATTTAGCCCAGACCCGGCAGGAATTACAAGACGCGGAGCAAGAGCGCAGCACCGTAGAAGAAACCCTAGAGACCTCCCGCCAAGAGCAGGCCGAAGCTCAAGACCAGCTCCAGCAAATTAACCAGTCCCTGCAAACAGCAGTGCAGCGTCAGACCGAGACCGAAGCGCAGCTAGAGGGAACGCGCAGCCGCCTCACGGCGGTTTCTCAAGAGGCAGCTCAACTACAAGGCGAAATCAGTCAGCTCCAGCAAGAGCGCCAAGCTTTGGTTCAAGAGCAATCCCGGGTTCAGGCTCAAATTGAGGCCCGAGATCAAGAAATTGCCCGGCGAGATCAAGAAATCGCCCAACGAAATCAAGAGATTGCCCAGCGAGAGCGGGAAATTGCCGAGCGGAACCAGCAGTTGGAGCAGCTGGCTAGCGAACAAACCCAGTTGTCCACTCAGATTTCACGCCTAGAACAAGAAGCTGAAGGACTTCGCTCTGGGGATGTCGCCCTAGGCCGCAACCAATCCATGCTGTTTCCTCGGATTGTGCAGCTTAATCCATCAGATCTACCCCAAGCCCGTCAAGTCGTGGAAGCGCTGCTGCAAGAAGCTAATCAAGTGGCGATTCAGCGCATTCTGCCGGGGACGGTCAATATTGATGATCAGGTGATTGAGTTTGATCCTGCCGAAGCAAACCAGATGGTCAATCAACTCGCGGAGGGACGGCCCTATATTTTGCGGGTGATTTCTAACGCAAATTACTTCGTCGGCGAATCCTGCGTGATTCAGGGGCTCGATCCTTGCATTAGCGTCACCCTCGATGCCACCTTGAATCAACGGCTGTTTGAGGCTGGCGACATTCTGGCCACTGTGAATGTGGAGGATGGACAATTCACGGATCGCGGGCTGTTTGAGCGCTATGTCCAGTTGATTACAACGGTGCGATCGCGGGCTAGACAGGCTGGGATCTTGGCGGAATCTTTTCAGGTGGCGGATGACACTCCTCAAACTCTCGGTCAGTTCCTAGAACAGGTGCGAGATTACGGCGAGCCCCTAGAAATTCGAGCGGTCGCCGCGACACCAATCTTAACTAGCAGTTCCTTTCGGATTGATTTAGAGGCGGTGCAGCGAGGCCGAGTCCTGTTCTCAACCCGCACTTCAGCGATTCCCTCCTCTCCGGTTGCCCCGTCTCCCCTTGGCCCTAGACGACAGGAGTGAACACTCTCACGATATTTAACTATCTCTACAAAAAATTGCGGATAATTACCGTCTGCGCTGATTTATGGCGGAAGCGATCGCAGATACGTAGAATTGATTTTATCGAGAGGGATTTCTCATCCGTGAGTTGTCGCTAAACCCAGCCAATCTGGCAGCGTTTTCTTGCATAGATTTCTTGCACGAATTTCTTGCACGGATTTCTTGCACAGAGCTTCTTGCATAGATCACTACACCGGACGAGATTTTCGCCTGTCTTGAGGCTGAGCGTTGCTTAGCGCCAGGATGATTTACCCCTAGACCTAAATTCGGGGGAAGCTAAAGCCTTCAAAGTTCCCCATCTTGGGAGATTTCGGGGGCAAAGCGGGTGCGCTGTTGACAGTTCATGCCTAAATTCAAAAACACCTGATGCTGTCTAAACGCTGTTCAGTTCAGCGTTCAGTTCAGTAGCCGCATCTCCTAGTTGGGGTGTTTAAGGGTTGGAACATTTAGGCGGTTGAACATTCAAAGGCTGGGGTTAGTTGAGGAGAGAAGATCTGTAAATTTTCCACTCCACCATTACTTTATCGATGAATCGGGAGCCATGCCATGACATTCGAAGATATTTATCGCTTTTTTGAATCACCACCGCCCACTTACCTCAATAAGGAGCTTGCGGTCTGCTATACCCTAGCGACCCTGCTCCAGGAGGATTCTTACGGAACGGCCCTAATTCAGCATCTAGGCGAGGTGCGACCAGACCTGCGCCTGTCCGATACGGTGCTGTACAGTGCCCTGAAATTCTTAGAAGAAGAGGGTGCGATCGCAGGCTACTGGCAAAAGGTTGAGGGACGCGGTCGTCCCCGCCGGATGTATCACCTCTGCCCTGAGGCTCAACTCCAAGCCCGAGAGTTGGCGGATTTATGGGAACGCTACTTGACTCAGCCTGGTCATCAGCCGTTGTTGACGCCTCAGCATGCGTGGGTGTCGTCGAGTTAGGGGGCTATTAGCTGTTGGCTGTTGGCTGTTAAAGCCGTGGAGCCCTGCGGGTGTGGTTTGCTGAGACTGAGAAGTCTAGGCACCGGGTTCGGGGGGGATGCCTTCTAGGACAACTAGAGATTCAATCACTGACTTAACGATAGGGGCGGCGACCGTCGAGCCATAGGCGTCGTCGCCCTTTGGGTCGTCAATGACGGCTAGCACCACGTAGCGGGGGGCGGCCATGGGCACAATACCGACAAAGCTGGTGATACGACCGTCGCCATAGGTGCCCCAGTCGGTGACTTTTTGGGCGGTGCCGGTTTTGCCGCCAATGCGGTAGCCGTCAATTTTGGCTGCTTTACCGGTGCCGTCAGCCACGACGGCTTCCATCATATCGAGGACGGCCCGGGCTGTTTCTGGGGAAAAGACCTGTTCAGGGGCTGGACGCTCAGGCTGCCACTGTAGGATGCCGTCTCCATCGACGAGCCCTTTGACCACATGGGGCACTAGACGCTTACCCCCGCTGGCGAGTAGCCCTTGAACCTGCATCATTTGCAGCGGGGTGAGGGATAAGCCCTGGCCAAAGGAGGCGGTCGCGGGCTCAATCCGACTGCGGATAAATTCTTCTTCGCTTTTGAGTTGGGCGATGGTTTCTGCGGGCAGGTCTGTCCCCATCGGTTCCCCAAGGCCACATTTTTTCAGCCAGTCATAGTAGAGCTTGGGCTCTAGGCGATTCATCAAATGCACCATCGCCACGTTGCTGGAATACTTCATCACCTCGGTTAATGTCATGCTGCCCCGACCGCCTCGGGCACTGAAGTCAGCATTTTGAATCGGCCAGCCCCCGACGTGAATTCGGCCTTCGTCATAGAAGGAATCAGTGGCTTCGGCTGCGCCTGCTTCTAATGCGATCGCAACATTCAGCGGCTTAAAGGTTGATCCTGGCTCATAGAGGTCACTGACCGCCCAATTCTTGAAATTAGCGACATCGGTGTCGTAATAGCGATTGGGATCGTAAGTGGGTTCTGAGGCCAGGGTCAGTAGCGCCCCATCCTGGGCATCCATCACAATTACCGTGCCCCGGAGTGCCCCAAATTCCTGCATCTTTTGCCGCAGATGCTGCTGGGTCACCCGCTGCAAGCGGCTATCTAGGGTGAGCTGCAGGCGCAGATCCGACGGTGGCAGCGCTGTGTCGGCCTCTGATTCAGTTCCGGTCTCTAGGGTGGCTGTCAGAGTGGTTGGAACAGGTGCGGGCGGCGCTTCTCCCGGTACGTCACCCTCCACATCTTCCAGTTCCCCATCTAGCTCTCTGGCCTCCGGGGGCTCCGCCAGGGACTCCGGTAGCCGCTCTGGGGCTTCTAGAGCTTCCGCTAAACTCAGCTCAACGCCAGCCTGGGGCGTGCCGTCGTAATCGACATAGCCCACGACCTGGGCCAACACGCTCTGTTGAGGATAGACCCGTCGCTGGGCGTCAATCAGCTCTACCCCATCTAGATACAGTTGAGTGATGCGATCGGCCACAGACTGGGGTAAGTCCACAGCCAGTTGAATGCCCGTTTCTTGGCGGCTGAAGGCATCCAGTAAGTCTGCTTCAGGCTGATCCAGTAGGGGGCTGAGGGCAGCAGCGACCGCCTGACGGGATTCGCTAAACAGCAGGGGATGACCGTAGAGGGTATACACCGACTGATCAACCGCCAGCACATTACCCAGGCGATCCACAATCGGATAGCGGGCCGCCTGGGGTGGGGCAGGAACAGTGTGCTGGTTTTGAGCCAGCGCATAGAGGGTGGGGCCTTGCACCAGCTGTAGCCGAGCGAGACGGACGCCCAGGCCAAAAATGCCTAGCATCAACACGAGCCACACCAGCAGGGTGCGAAATCTTGGTGAGGAAACCCAGGACTGGCGGCGGCGAGCTGGTGGACGAGCAGGCATATCTATCATCAACCCCTCGGCAGATAAGGTGAGTCAAAGGACGTTAGCCCCAGCTGGCGCACCAGGGGGGTAAGACTAGCACTGCCAAGCAGCGGAGTCAGGCCAATCAAAAGGGCGCTCATGGGCCTAATAGCCTAGGGGGCTAACCTGTTCTTTCAGGCGTGGCTCCGCTTGGGCTTCAACCGCAGATCGCCCTGGGGCGGGCTGCAGGAAAATCGTCAGGTCTGGGTGGGCTGGCTGGAGTCCAACCTCTGGGGATTCTGCGG
>PXDR01000234.1 GCA_003566335.1 Cyanobacteria bacterium T3Sed10_344R1 | reverse complement strand
CGCTTTTTGTATTCGGCCTTAGGCGTCGCTAGAGCATGGCGATCGCAATCCTGCCCATCGCCACGCCCTAGACCTGTATCAGGCTTCTAGCTGATCCTTGTACTCTTCGGCGGTAAGGGCGTCATCGAGGTCGTCAAAATTTTCGACTTTGACTTTAATCAGCCAGCCATCCCCATAGGGATCGTCGGCGAGTTGCTCGGGAAGTTCAATCAACTGCTCATTGCGCTCTAGCACTTCACCTGTGACCGGCGATTTTAGCGTTTCGACCGCTTTGACAGATTCAACTGTGCCGAAGCTTTCGCCTTTTTCCACCGAGTCTCCAGGTTCTGGCAGTTCCAAAAAGACGATGTCTCCGAGCTGATCAACAGCAAAGGCTGAGATGCCGATGATGGCTAGAGCCTCTTCTTCATCCACCCGGATGTACTCATGGGAATCTAGATATCGCAGGTGTTCGGGATAGTCAAAAGCCATGGGGATGCCTCAGTAGACCAGAATGTCAGACCAAAATGCCGTATTTTTCGTTAGTTTCGCATGGAACTGGGAGATCATAGACCGGGTTTTTGCCTATATTCCGCTTTTTGGCTGATTGAGTCGCAGATTCTGGGGATAGCTGCCTAGAACTCGATCCCAGGCTGAGCCTTGACCCCCTGGCTCTTGAAGGGATGCTTTACTAAGGTCATTTCGGTCACTAGGTCAGCCGCGTCAATCAGCGGCCCAGGGGCTCCCCGACCGGTGAGGATGATGTGGGTGTCCGGGGCTTTTTCGGCGATGCCTGCGAGGACTTGCTCGGTTTGCAGATAGCCCAGCTTGAGGGCGATGTTGACCTCATCTAGCAGGATGGTGCGGTAGTCGGGGTTGCGGATGTAGGTGAGGGCGGTTTCCCAGGCGGTTTGGGCGGTGGCAATGTCGCGATCGCGATCCTGGGTTTCCCAGGTGAAGCCTTCTCCCATGGCGTGAAAGGCGAGCTGATCTTGCCAATGGGCGAAGACGGCTTTTTCTGCCGGTTCCCAAGCGCCCTTGATGAATTGGATGATCGCCACCTGGTAACCATGGCCCAAAGACCGCATCACCATGCCCAGGGCGGCGGTGGTTTTGCCTTTACCGTTGCCGGTGTTGATGATAATCAGCCCTTTTTTGTCGATCCGATCGGCTAGGCGTTGCTCTTGAACTGCTTTGCGACGGGCCATTTTTTTGCGGTATTGCTCCGCTGTCAGGCCGCTAGCGGTGGCTTCCGTGTCGAGACGGTTAGCTTCTGAATCTAGGCTGGTATCCCCGGCTGAGGGTGGCTGAGTTTCGGGGCGGACATCGGGCATGGGGATTAGGAGAAAAAAAGAGCTTTTTCATCCTATCCCACTGAATTCCGCCGAGGGACTGTTACAATGCCTATGCATCAAGGGCATGTAGCTCAGTTGGATAGAGCATCAGATTCCGGTTCTGAGGGTCGGGGGTTCGAATCCCTCCATGCTCGTTAGGAGTTGAGTCGCGGGACTAACCGGTCTGTTCCCCAAACAGATACCGCTAACTCAGTGGATAGGCCATTTCCCCACTCTCCATCCCATCAGGTTCTGTGTAGGAGGGTTGGGAGTTGAGTCAAGGTAGAGATCAAGCAGCGGTCGTAGCCTCCAGTTCCCGTCGGGAGCTGTGGATGTTGGTGCGATCGCAGCTCCAAGTCCTGCTAGAGCAACAGAATTTACAGGGGGCCAAAGCCCTGCTGGCCCCGGTCAAACCGGTGGACATTGCCGACGCCATTGAAGGGCTGCCGGAAGCCATGCAGGCGATCGCATTTCGGCTCTTACCCAAAAACACCGCCATCGACGTTTACGAAAACCTCGATCCCAGCGTTCAGCAAATTCTGATTGAAGACCTGAAGCGTCAAGACGTTCTGGACATTGTGGACAGCATGTCCCCGGATGACCGGGTGCGGCTGTTTGACGAACTGCCCGCCAAAGTTGTGCGGCAACTGCTCCAGCAGCTCAGCCCCGAAGAGCGCCAGGCTACCGCCCTGCTGCTGGGCTACGAGTCGGGCACCGCCGGGCGGATTATGACCCCGGAATATGCCGCCCTCAAAGAAGGATGGAGCATTCCCCAGGCGCTTGACTACATTCGCCGCACCGCCCGCACCAGCGAGACGGTTTATTACCTCTATGTCATCGACACCGCCCGCCACCTCACCGGCATTCTCTCCCTGCGAGACTTGGTGACCGGTCGGCCCGACCAGACCATTGGCGACCTGATGACCCGCGAAGTGGTCAGCATCAAGACCGACGCTGACCAAGAAGAAGCCGCTCAGGTGATTCAGCGCTATGACCTGTTGGCCCTACCCGTGGTCGATGCTGAAGATCGGCTGGTGGGCATCGTTACCGTGGATGACGTGATGGACATCCTAGAGCAGGAAGCCACCGAGGACATTTACGCCCTCGGCGGTCTCCAGGTCAGCCGGGAAAACTATTTTCAGACCAACCTATTCAAAGTGGCCCGCCAGCGGGTGGCGTGGCTGCTGGTGCTGTTAGTCACCAACACCTTGACCATTGCCGTCCTGCGCAGCCAAGAAGCAATTCTTGACCAGGTGGTGGCCCTGGCGTTTTTTATCCCCCTGCTGATTGGCAGCGGCGGCAATGTCGGCGCGCAGTCCTCTACCGTCACCATTCGCAGCCTCAACACCGGAGAAATCACCTCCCGCACCGCCGCCCGGATTATTGGCCGAGAGACGGTGGTGGGCCTGGCCCTAGGGCTGATGCTGGGCATTTTGGTCACGGGCTGGGCTTATGTGCTGGCGGATAGTGCTGCGATCGCATTCACAGTAGGCATCAGTCTTGTGGCTATCTCAGTTCTCGCCTCCACCACAGGCACCGCCCTGCCCTTTCTCTTCCAGCGGCTCGGGCTAGATCCCGCCCTGATGTCCGCCCCCTTCATCACCACAGTGGTGGACGTGCTGGGGGTGCTAATTTATCTCAACCTAGCTACGTATTTAATTGGCTTAGCTTAGTTTTGATCCTAAAACCGGGTAATCTGTATCAGAGAACACTATAAAAAATTGCAAAATAAAAGTTTACAATAGAAGAATAGCTGTAGTTTTTAAGGGTTAGGCACTCAGCCGCAGCTCAAGTTGAGCACCACCAATTCCCAACCCAACCCAGCCCATAATCACAAGACTGCGACTGGCTGCTCGGGCAGATTGGACGCCGCTTCTGTTTCCGTTCCAAGACAACAGCGACCCGAAGCCTGCAATCCTTCCTTAGGGGACTAGGCTCAGGGTTGGCAAGTCTCAGCAGCGGCCTGAATCCTGGTTAAGTTGACCGTTAATCTCCCTCTAGCTGACGACAACGCGAGTAGGTTGCCCGTGGTTCAGAATCTTAAGCAAGATCTAAAGAACGACCTGATTGCGGGTCTGTTGGTGATCATTCCGTTGGCCACCACCATTTGGCTGACTATCACCATCGCCACTTGGGTGGTGCGCTTCCTGACGCGCTTTCCCAAACAGCTCAATCCCTTCACGGGCTTAGACCCCCTGCTGATTAACTTGATTAATCTGGGGATTGGTTTTGCTGTGCCGCTGCTAGCCATCCTGTTGATGGGCCTAATGGCCCGCAACATTGCCGGACGCTGGCTGCTCGACCTGGGGGAAAAAATTCTGCAATCGATTCCCCTTGCAGGCTCGGTCTACAAAACCCTGCAACAACTGCTGCAAACCCTGCTGCAAGACTCTAAAAGCCGATTTCGCCGGGTGATTCTGGTGGAATATCCTCGGCGGGGGCTGTGGGCGATCGCATTTGTGACTGGGGCTGCCGTCAATGGAGCCACCGTCAGTGCTGCTACCCCTGGCAGCCTCTCGCCTCAGGCCCCTACCCCCCAGATGCTGAGCGTGTTCATCCCCACCACTCCTAACCCCACCAGTGGCTGGTATGCCATCGTGCCCGACACGGACGTGATTAACCTGTCGATCAGCATTGAGGATGCGTTTAAGGTGCTCCTCTCGGGCGGCATCGTCGGGCCAAACCTGGCCACCGCCATTCCACCAGAGCGGATTCAGGGGCGAGAGCTGACCCCCTTAAACTTGGAGCAACTGTCAGAGCGGAGCCGCCAAGCCTATTCGGCGGTGCCGGTGGAAGACGACTGTTAGCCATCAGTGGTTAGCTATCATAGCCATTCCCGATAGAGGCGGCTATGGCGTGAGCGAGTGCGATCGCAACCGAGGCTAACGCGATAGAGGGCTAACGCTATAGAGTTTTAGAAGTCTTAAACGAGAAAATAAGAGAAGCGAGTTTTAGAAATTATGCAATCGCGTCAAATCGCCAGAGAACTGGCTTTATTGGGCTTGGGCCAACTGCCAGATCAGCCCACTAAACTGGAGCCTAAAAACCTACAGGAATTGGTTGAGGCGGCGGTTAAAACCCTCAGCCAAGAGGCCAACGAGGTGCTAGAAGCTGCCTCAACGGAACTACGCCGCAGCAGCGATAGCTTGATCCAAAGCGAAACGCGGGCGACAGATCCGAAAGAAGCGGCTCAGATGGTAAAAACTGCGATCGACGCCACCCAAACGGCGATCAACCAACTGGGCAGCGCCCTAGAACTGCCCAAGTTCATCCAGTTTGCCAATCGCCAAGACGTGCGCGATTACGCGGTGCAGATTCTCAGCCACGGAGCTGTCCATCGGCTAGAAATTGACCAGCGGCTAAATGATGCCATGGTGGCCTGGCAAATGAAGCGCCTGGCCCGGATCGACCGCGATATTTTGCGCACAGCCGTCATTGAGATTTACTATCTAGGATTGCCGGAACGGGTGGCAATTAACGAGGCCGTGGAACTGGCCAAGCGCTATAGCGATGAAGACGGTCACCGGTTTATTAATGGGGTGTTGCGTCGGGTGACGGATGCCTCTACTGCCGAAAAGAAAGAAGAAAAGGCCGAAAAGGCCGTGGAGCGCAGTGCGGCCAAGGCTCGCCTGGGTGGCCCACGGGGCGTGACCCTGCGGGATCATGTGGCTCCGGTTAGTCGCTCTCCAGCCAGCCCCAGTGAGCAGCCTGCCGCCCCGGACGCTGATTCTCCCAGTGCGCCCCCCGCTTAGGGTTCGCGCTTCCGTTCGTTTGATTTTGATCGAGTTTTCCCAGTCCCGTTTTTCCCGTCATCATGTCATCGTTTAACTGGTTCCGCCGCAGCTACGACGAGTCCGACAAGTCTTCGCCCCCCCAAGAAAATGCCCCGGTAAATGACGCAGCAGAACAACCTGCTGAGTCAACGGAAGCTGCCCCGGCTGCCCCAGAAGACTATTTGAAATGGGCCAAGGCGGCTTACCAAAATATTCAACAGCGACAGACGGCAACCCCGGCTGAGTCGGCTGAGGCTGAGTCGGCTGAGGCTGAGGCTGAGTCGGACGCGGCAACGGAGACAACGGAACCTGAGCAGGCTGAGGCTCCTGAGGATGCTCAGTCTGAGGCTGAGACAGATTCGGCGGCAACAGCCACCACTGCCGAATCCACGGCAACCGAATCCGCAACTACAGCACCGGAGACCGCGCCCGCGACGGAAGCTGAGCCGGAAGCTGAGCCGGAAGCTGATGAGCCAGTTGCCTCAGAGGCTCCAGAGGTTCCAGCAGCGCCAGCAGCGCCAGCAGCGCCAGCAGCCCCGGCTGAACCAGCTGAACCGGAAGCGGCAGAGCCGGTGGCGGCAGAGTCAGAGACTCCTGAGACTTCTGAGACTCCAGAGGTTCCAGCAGCGCCAGCAGCGCCAGAAACTAGGAAGGCTCCTGAAGCACCTGAAACCTCAGCAGAACCCGCAGCCCCTCGTCCGTTCTGGGCGCAGGCAGAAGCAGAGCGCCAGGCCCGGTTAGAGCAGCTCAAGGCCGAAGCGATCGCAGAGCCAGAACCCGAGCCGGTGGCGGCTGAATCCCGAGTTGAAGACCTGCCGCTGCTGGAATTTGACGACGCCTTCATGTGGTCAGCCGAAGTGCTGGCCTCCCAAGGTCGTCGTCCTGACCAGATTTCCCTAGAAGAAATCACCTGGCTGAATCGGCTGCGCCAAGGGTTAGACAAAACCCGCCGCAGCCTGGTCAACCAGCTCAAGTCCATCGTCGGCCAGGGGCCGCTCAACCAAGATGCGGTGCTGGAAATTGAGGCGCTGCTGCTACAGGCCGATGTCGGGGTCGCCGCCACCGACGCGATTATTGACGCCTTGCAGGGGCGTCTACGGGAAGAGGTGCTGCCCCCAGAGCAAGCGATCGCATTCCTCAAGTCCATCCTGCGGGACATGCTGGACAAGCCCCTAGGGGACAGCCACAACCTGGCCTTTGTGCCGGACAAAGACAGCTTCAGCATTTGGCTAATGACCGGGGTGAACGGGGCCGGTAAAACCACCACCATCGGCAAGCTGGCCCACATCGCCACCAAGTCGGACTACCGCTGCCTAATTGCGGCGGCTGACACCTTCCGGGCGGCGGCGGTGGAGCAGGTGAAGGTCTGGGGCCAGCGCAGTGGCGTTGAGGTGATTGCCAACCCCGGCCAAAATACTGACCCGGCGTCGGTGGTGTTTGATGCGATCGCAGCCGCCAAGTCCCGCGACATCAACCTGCTGCTGGTAGACACTGCTGGCCGCTTGCAAAACAAGAAAAACCTGATGGACGAACTGGCCAAGGTGCGCCGCATCATCGACAAAAAAGCCCCCGAGGCCCAGGTGGAGTCCCTGCTGGTGCTAGACGCCACCCTGGGGCAAAACGGCCTGCGTCAAGCCCAGATTTTTGCTGAAGCCGCTCAGCTCAGTGGCGTGGTGCTGACCAAACTGGATGGCACCGCCAAGGGCGGCGTGGCCCTAGCCGTGGTGCAGCAGCTCGGCCTGCCCATCCGCTTTATCGGTGCTGGCGAAGGCATTGAAGATTTGCGCCCGTTCTCCAGCTTTGAATTTGTGGAAGCCTTGCTCAGCGGCTAAGGCGATGGCGCTGGACGCCCCCCTGAGCCCCCTGAGCCCTTAGCGAAAATGCAGCCGAAACAGGCTAAACTGCCTAATCGGACTTGTCATCAGCGCTTGTCATTGGTATCTGGGGGGCCGCGTCATTTGCCTATAAAAACTGCCCATATTATTGGTTTGGGAAAATCGGGGGTAGCTGCGGCTCGACTGCTGCACCGCCACGGCTGGCAGGTCACCCTCAGCGATCGTACCCCTGGCAAAGATTTACTCATCCAGGCCCAAGCCCTCAAAGCAGAAGGGATTACCGTGCTGCTGGGCCACTCTTTTGTGCCCAGCCCTGACCTAGATCGGCTGGTGTTGAGCCCTGGGGTGCCCTGGGACATTCCAGCAGTGGTAACCGCCCGAGAAATGGGCATCGACACCATCGGCGAAATGGAGCTGGCGTGGCAGCATTTGCAGACCTATCCCTGGGTAGGCGTCACCGGCACCAACGGCAAAACCACCACCACGGCTCTCATTGCCGCCATGTTTCAGGCGGCAGGCTACCACGCCCCAGCCTGCGGCAACATTGGCTATGCAGCCTGCGAAGTGGCCCTAGCGGCCCAACCGCCGGATTGGGTGATTGCCGAACTCAGCAGCTACCAGATTGAAGCCGCCCCCACCCTGGCCCCCACCATCGGCCTGTGGACAACCTTTACCGCCGATCACCTCAACCGCCACAAAACCCTAGAGAATTACTACGACATCAAAGCCAGCCTGCTAAAGCGTAGCCAGCATCAAGTCTTGAACGGGGATGATGCCTACTTAGCCCAGCAGCGGCAGAACTGGCCAAACGCCTGCTGGACTCAGGTGTTAGCCCCAGAGACCCCAGTTGTCGCCACCTTGCAGGACGATTGGGCCTGCTACCAGGGCCAGCGGATTGTGCCGATCCACAGTCTGAAGATGGCGGGACACCACAACCTGCAAAACCTGCTGATGGCAGTGACCACCGCCAGGCTGGCCGGAATTGAGGCGGATGCGATCGCCCAGGCCGTCGCGGAATTTCCTGGGGTGGCCCACCGCTTAGAGCGCATCGGTACCTGGCAGGGGGTGAGCTTCATCAATGACAGCAAAGCGACCAACTATGACGCAGCAGAGGTGGGGCTGCGATCGGTGATGGCTCCCACCATTTTGATTGCGGGGGGCGAGGCCAAAGATGGGGACGATCTGCCCTGGCTGCAGCGCATCAAGGAGCGGGCGGCGGCGGTGCTGCTCATTGGCGCAGCGGCCCCAGCCTTTGCGGCCCGACTGGCGGCGGTGGGCTACCAGTCGTATGAAATCGTCGAAACCATGGAGGCAGCTGTAACGCGCGGAGCCGCCCTCGCCCCCCAGCTCGGAGCCAGCACCGTGCTGCTGTCTCCGGCCTGCGCCAGTTTTGACCAATATCCCAATTTTGAAAAACGGGGTGACCATTTTCGGCAGATCTGCCTGGAGCAGTTTGGGTAAGTTTGCCTGGTCGGATTAGCCTGCTGCCTCGTCGGGGCTGTCGGGGCGGGTGGTGGGTTCGTAGCCGTCGTCTGGGGTGAGGGTGGCCGTCGCGGCAGAGGGTTCGGGGACTGGAGCCTCATCCTCGGCAGCGGAGTCGGGAGCGGTGGGCGCATCCATCGTCGGCAAGTCTAGCCCCGGTACGGAGGTCACACCATCGGCAGCCATAGCGGCGGCAATTTCGGCAAAGGCAGCGGCGGGGTCACCTAGCGGGGCTTCGGGGCTGCTGGCTGCTACCTCTCCTTCAACCGAGACTGTGGGGATCAGCTGTCCAGCCGCTTCGTCCATGACGAATGAGACGGATGGATCAACGGCAGGCTGACTCGCAACGGCAGGGCTAGCCGGAACCTTAACATGGGGACTAACCAGCTTATTGTCAGGCTGAAGCAGCACTTCAATTTGACTGGCGAAATAGGGATAAGCGCCGTGATAGCTGTCGAGGGATTGATAAGGGCCGCTGAGCTGTAGAAACTGCCAACCTTCGCTTTTGAGGGCGTCGGCCTGCTGCCGATAGCGGCGGCTGCTAGCGCCAAAGTGACAAAATCCATCCACCGCACTGCTGAGGGTGACCACCAGGCTGAGCCCGGCCATGCCGAAGGGAAACCAGCGCCGCCAGGGGGCTTCTTCAACTGGTTCTACGGGGGTTCCGGCACTGAAAAACAGCATTCCGGTCACTAACGCGCTGCCGATGATGGTGACGAGGCGATAGCTGTAGTAGCGTTTCTGGGATTGTTGAGCTTTGGCTTCTAGCTGGTCAACCTGCTGTAACCAGCGAGATTTTAAAGACTGTTT
>PXDR01000043.1 GCA_003566335.1 Cyanobacteria bacterium T3Sed10_344R1 | reverse complement strand
GGGGATGGAGGCGATGATGCCGTGGGGAATTGCGATCGCACTCAACACCGGGCTACTGGCGATCGCCTGGATTTTGCCGAAAAAGTTGCTGACCCCTGCTGGTCATCTCCACGCCTGGGTGCTGGGGGTGTTGATTTGGGGCTGTTTAGGCTGGCCCGGCTATGGGGTGGTGATGGCCTATTTTTTGCTGGGGTCTGGGGTTACCCGCATCGGCATGGCCCAAAAAGTCGCCGCTGGCATTGCCGAGAAGCGTTCAGGACAGCGCGGCCCGGAAAACGTTTGGGGCTCGGCCTTTGCCGGGACGCTCTGCGCCCTGGGCATTCTGCTGCTGCCCCGTCTGGCGGCAGACTGGGACGGCATCTCCGCCTGGATCTCAGCCTTAGCCCTGGGCTATGTGGCGAGCTTCAGCACCAAGCTCTCAGACACTACCGCCAGCGAAGTGGGCAAAGTCTACGGCCAGCGCACCTTTTTGATTACCACCCTAAAGCCAGTGCCGCGCGGCACTGAAGGGGCCGTCAGTCTAGAAGGCACCCTAGCTGGAATCGCTGCCTCCATTGTCTTAGCCCTGGTGGGTTGGGCGGTAGGGCTGATCAGTCCCCTGGGGATCGCCCTCTGTATTGTCGCTGCCTTCATCGCCACCAATGCCGAAAGCGTGATTGGGGCAACTCTGCAAACCCGCTTGACTTGGCTGACAAACGAGCTGGTGAATGTGTTGAATACGCTAATTGGTGCGATCGCAGCGGTAGGACTGTTTTGGGCTGTTGGCTTTTAGCTGTTGGCTGTTGGCTACTGGCTGTTGGATTGGTGATCTCAAGCTAACCGGATGGGGGTGGTGCCGAGATGGCCTTTCGCGTCCGGGTGAGCCCACGACTGGTGGCGCTGTTGTCAATGCCTCGCCACTGCTCCCGGCGTGCTGAGTCTCTAGGTGGGCACAGACGTATCTGAGTTCAGCAATGAGCTGTCTAAGTTAGGGATGACCGCAGCAACTGCCGCCTGCAGTGCTTCAACTCGGCTGACGTAGCAGCGCTCTGGAGGCACCACCTCAAACACCCGGAGGGAGTCCAGCCGCTTTTGGGTCTGGTCAGTGGCCCCAACCACAAAGACCTGACGACCCACTTCTACCGCTTCTCGAATCGCGTTTTCTAACGCTAGGGAGGCCGTCACCCCTAGGTGGGGCACATTGCCCAGGTCAAATACCACCGCATCACAGTTGGAGATGGCGTTGTGCTCTCGGGAAATTGCTTTCGCTACCCCGAAAATCATTGGGCCGCTGAGCTGAAACAGCAGTACGCGACCGTTGGCTTCATCTAGCCAGCGCTTTTCGCTTGCGTCTAGCAGCACATTGTCATCGGCATCGGTGATGGCCTGGACAGACTTGGTTTGCAGGGTGCTGAGGCGATCAATGGTGAGAATGTTGGCGATAAATACCCCGACTCCCACGGCGACGATGAGGTCAACCAGCACCGTCAACAAAATCACGCCGTACATAATGGCGGCCCCTTTTTTTGACACCCGATGGGCTCGCTTCAAAAAGTCCCAGTCGATGATGTCTAGGCCGACCTTCAGCACAATGCCCGCTAGCACTGCCAGGGGAATCACCGCCGCCAGCTTGGCCGCGCCGAGAATCACCCCGAACAAAATGACGGCTCGACTCAAGCCAGACAGAGCAGTTCTGCCGCCAGCCTGGATGTTGACCACGGTGCCCACGGTGGCCCCGGCCCCGGCGATGCCGCCAAATAGGCCGGACATCAGGTTGCCGAGTCCTTGACCAATCAATTCTTTGTTGGAGTTGTGTTCGGTGCGGGTGAGGCTGTCCGCCACCACTGAGGTTAACAGCGCGTCGATGCAGCCCAGCATTCCGAGAACCGCCGCGTTTACCAGCATTAGCTGGAGCTGATCGAGGCCAAAGGTGGGGATCTGCATGTTGGGCAGCCCCATGGGGATTTCGCCAATCCGCCGAATGGGCACGGCTGGTGACCAGGCCAGAGACAGCAGGGTGCCAGCGACTAGGGCGACTAGCTGCGGCGGCAGAATCCGCTTGAACCGAGCAGGCATCAGCCAAATGATGCTGAGGGTGACAAAAGCCAGCAGGGTTTCGGCGGGCTGCATGTGGGCTAGGAGGTCGGGGATGGCTTGAATGGTGGCCACCACTCCGCCCCCAGGGCTGGCCTGCCCTAGAAATGGCGCAAGCTGCAAAATTACCAGAATGATGCCGATGCCGGACATAAAGCCGGAAATCACCGTGTAGGGCATCATGGTCACGTATTTGCCTAGGCGTAGCAGGCCAAACAAAATCTGGAAGCCACCGGCCATCATTACCACGGTGAAGGCCATGGCCATGCCGTGGTCAGGATCAGAGGCGGTTAGGTTGGCAATCACCGCTGTCATCACTACGGTCATTGGCCCGGTGGGCTCAGAAATTAGGGTGGGGGTGCCGCCAAACAGGGCGGCGAAAAAGCCAACTAATACGGCTCCCCAGAGCCCGGATACGGCCCCTGCACCAGAGGCGACCCCAAAGGCTAGGGCCATGGGCAAGGCGATGACGGCAGCGGTGAGGCCGCCAAATAGATCTCCACGCCAGTCCCGAAAATGAATCCGATTAATCAATCTCATGGCGAAACCACCTCTGCCTGAATCGACGGGGTTAGAACACTCGGCCATGGTTTCGGATTCTCAGAAGGACAGCTATTCCAGAGTAAAAGGATTTCAACTCTGCTGCCTTGAAACTTTCCCGCTGCGCTTGACCAGCCTGCCGTCGAAGGGGGGGCTGGGGAAAATGAATCGGGGATTTTTCTATTGATTGTCAAAAACCATTGAGCTTAATCAAAGCATGAAATCCTCTGCAAATAGCGATATTGCTGGGGTTTGAGCTGTGATCATTTGTGATGGAGTCAGCCAGTAAAACTTATGGGTGGGGACTAGTGGGTGGGGACAGGGCAGGGTGGAGAAGGGCGGTGGGACAGGAAAGCTGGAGCGATTGCTTAGAATGGTTCTCTGTAATGGGATTATCTGAGCGATGAAGGCGAAGCAAGTTGTCATTCTGCTGCTGTTTTTGATCTTTGGGGCGATCGCAGGGACTGCTGCTGCGATCGCGTTCTACTGGAACCGGGCAACGGCGTTGCCGACTTGGTATGCCAGTGCTGAAGATCCCTCGCTGTTGGGGGCAGGGGCGGAGAACCTGCTGCAAGCGAAGCTAGCGTCGGGGGATGGGGTGCGCTATGGCGAGAATAACCAGGTGGAGATCACCCTAAGCGAAGCTGAGCTGAATCAGGTGATTGTGGCAGAACTGGCTAGAAGCCCAGAAACTTCTCGATTTCTCCAGGCAGCCCAGGGGATTAACACCACGATTGATGGCGATCGCATCAATGGCGGCGTGGTGTTCAATATGAGAGATCTGCCAACCCAAGACTTGCCGCCAGACGGGCAGCGGGTAGTGCAGCAAGCGGTGAATAATCTGCCGATGCTGCGGGAGCGGGATATCTATGTGGGGGTTGAGGGCAGCCCTCGTCTAGAGAATGGTCGGCTAGTGTTTGATGAAGACACCCGGATTCGCCTAGGCAATATGCGGCTGACTGTGCCAGAAGTGGCCCGATTGCTGGGCATCAGTCCGGCTCAGCTACAGGAGCAAATCGACCTGGCGTTGCCCCAAGCGGGGTTGGTGCTGGATGGGATCGAGTTTGTTGATGGCAATGCCATCCTGCGCGGGGTGGCTCAGTAAAGCAGCTACAGCCAAAATCAGCCGATCGAGGGGACGCTCTGGCAACTGTCACAGGCTGCGATCGCAGATTCTATTGCTCTTGCACCATAGCGGGCATACAAGCGTTTAACTGTTTATCTAACCCCGAGCTACGGCATGGCTTGGGGTTATTTTCTTGCTGGAGCTGCGCCGATTCAGGCCAGAAACGATACACTGGGCGACAGCCTGATCAGGCTGGGATCGCCCCGCTGTAGCCGAGCAGTTGAGGATGATGACACAGGCAATCTTGTCAATCAGAGCTGACTCCGTAAAGTTGGCTGTCCGTTTGGTCAATTAAAGTGATACTGTTTACTCGCCTGTCAGGGAATTTAAGTCTATCTGCATCTATTCCACTCGACTCAACATGGCAGGCTGCGTCGTCGTCCGGTTGTTACCGCTGACGTAAACCATTAGGGCTGCTATGAGCGACACCTCGGCATTTTTAGCGGGCTGCGCCACCACTGGGGTGGCGGTTTTAGTACTGCTTGTGGCTCGTATTGGCCTAGACGATGCCCCGCCCCAGATTGAATCGATTGTGCCGGGCCAAGAGACGCCGGTTCCGTTGCCGCCGCCCCCCCCGAATTCGTCGTCGCTTGATGGGCAGGCCGACAGCAATCTGCGCCGAGAGCTAGAGCGCCAGCAGGACGTGAGTGAACAGCTCAAGCAGCAGGTTGACGAGCATCGGGCCACCATTCGCACCCTAGAAGACCGGCTAGAGCGTCAGCGGGAAGATACCAATGCGATCGCAGCCGATTTAAGAGAAACCCAGCGCACCATCAACGATCTGGCTAACCAACCCCCCAGCCCAGTTCCCCCAGCCCGAGGCGAAGACTCTCCCGCCACCCTACTGTGGATTGGCTCCGCCGTGGTGGTGGTGGTGCTGGGCGGTGGGGGACTGCTGCTGCTGCTGGCCGTCAACCTGCTGAACCAAAGCCCCCGCCGTCGCCGCCGTCCCCATTTGATCTACCCTCAACCGCCGTCGCCGCCGCAGTATCCTTACTATGGCCCAGAGGTGTTACCCCCCTCTTTGCCCAGTCGTCCCATGGTCTACGAAACCTACGACTACGAGGACTAGGGTACGAAGATGTAAGGCCAGTGGCCATTGATTAGGGAATGTCCTGGCATCGATTCTCATGTTGGGAAATTTGCTGTTTGCCCTGTTCGCGCGGCGGCCTCAGAGGGGCAACCTGTCGAATGGGTGAACAGGCTTCGACAAGCTCAGCCTGAGCGGATTGACTAAGACAGCAAAGCCATACTGAGAATTGCTGATGTCCTGGCGCGATTATTGCAGGATCACAAATTTCATGTTGAAAGATGAATAAGCCCAGAACTGGCAGATGAGGCGGGGAATCTTGAAAGAGAGTTCCTTCTGCTCTCTTCTTCTTATTTCTAGCTGCTATGGCTGATCTGCCGACTGTGGGTGTCGCTGAGAACTGCGACCTCTTGGGTTATGAAGTCAAGCGTCTCCGGCTGCGAGTCAATCAACTGGAACATACAGAAACGTCGTTGCAGCAGTCCTTGAAAGACTTGGCCGACGTCAAGTTCGCCCTCGACCAGTCGTCGATTGTGGCGATTACCGATCGCAGCGGCGTGATTACCTACGTCAACGACAAATTCTGCCAGATTTCTAAATATAGCCGGGACGAGTTGATCGGCCAGACCCACCGCATTATCAACTCCGGTCATCACCCCCCCGACTTTTTTCAGCAGATGTGGCGCACCATTGCCAGTGGTCAGGTGTGGCAGGGGGATGTCAAAAATCAGGCTAAGGATGGCTCTTATTACTGGGTAGACACCACCATCGTGCCGTTTCTAGACCGGGATGGGGTGCCCTATCAATATGTGGCGATTCGCAACGACATCACGGCCCTAGAAGAGGCCAAAGCTGCCCTGCAACAGCTCAACCAACAGCTAGAATCTCGGGTCAATCAGCGCACAGAAGCTTTGCAGCAAACCTTAGAAGCGCTTAAACGCACCCAAATTCAGCTGGTGCAGACTGAAAAGATGTCTAGCTTGGGCCAGTTGGTGGCCGGGGTTGCCCACGAAATTAATAACCCGGTGAACTTCATTTACGGCAACTTGACCCACACCCACAGCTATACCCAAGACTTGCTGCAGCTGGTGCAGCTCTACCGCCAGCATCATCCCCAGCCTCACCCAGAGATTGCGGCGCTGGCGGAAGAGATTGATCTTGACTTCATCACTGATGACTTGCCCAAGCTCACTGCGTCTATGCGGCTGGGAGCAGAGCGCATCCAGGAGATTGTGGCCTCTTTGCGATCGTTTTCCCGGATGGATGAGACGGGCTGCAAAATGGCAGACCTCCACCAGGGTCTCGACAGCACCCTGATGATTCTGCAAAGCCGCATCAAGCCCAAGCCACCTCATGGCGGAATTACCATCACCAAGCACTATGGGGATCTGCCGCCCGTGGCTTGCCTTCCTGGTCAACTTAACCAGGTGTTTATGAATATTCTCAGTAACGCCATTGATGCCCTGCGAGACCAGGAATCTGCCCAAGCTGACTTTCAGCCCGAGATTACGATCACCACTTGGGTCGAGGCTGAGCAGGTCTTGATTGCGATCGCAGACAACGGCCCCGGCATTGACCCTGCCGTTCAATCCCGTCTCTTTGACCCGTTCTTCACCACTAAACCCATTGGCAAAGGCACCGGGCTCGGATTATCCATCAGTTACCAAGTGGTTACCGAGCGTCACCATGGACATCTCCTAGTCGCCTCATCCCCTGGAGAAGGCAGCACCTTCACAATTCAACTCCCCTTGGGCTCCTTGACTGAACTGTGATTTAGGCAACTCGCGGATTTAAACAACTCGCGAACGCTTTTCCGGAAACAAATACTCGGGTCGATATTAAGTTTGACCACAGCTCGACCCCAGGTTGACCCCGCCAGTTGGGCTAAGTCCTTGATCCTTCGCCCTAATTCCTAGCCTAGGCATACCCCTAGGCTAGGGGCTTTTTTAGGCGATCGCAGCGCTGAATGTAGGCCAGCACCCGGCGAATTCAACCGGCCTTAAACCTTTCCCGGATGAATAAAGTCCCCTGTTACTTTGCCGGGGATTTTGGGCAGTTCTAATAGAGGAGTGCTAACCACCGCTGCAACCGTTCTTTAACTGACCCTTACGCGTCTTAACTCTATAGGCTTCCCTATGCGTCTCAAACCCATGCGACTCAAACCACTGATCACCCATGTCCTGCTAGGGGTTGCCGCCCTTAGCTTGGCGATTAGCTGTGGATCGGCCCCGTCTAACCCGCCCAGTGCCGAGGCTGACAACAGCCCTGATGGACGGCTGCGAATCGCCATGATTGCCAACGTGCCAGAAAATGATGGCAGTTGGGGTCAGGCGGGCTATGAAGGGCTGAAGCTGGTTGAGCGAGAACTGAATGCGGAAGTTAGTTTTCGTGGCCTAGTGCCCGATGACGAAGGGGCAGGCCCCATGCGGGACTATGCCGAAGCGGGGTATGACTTCATCATTGCCCATGGGGGGGGCTACGTGGATAGCGCTGAGGCGGTGGCAGCGGAATTCCCCCGCACTAAGTTTGCGATCACCACGACCTATGGCGGCAACAACCGCAACTTAGGGGCGGTGGCTTTTCGGGCGGAGGAAGTGGGTTACCTGTCTGGGGTGCTGGCTGCCATGACCACCGAGACCAATAAGGTGGCTTACCTGGTGGGCTACGACTATCCGGTCTACCAGGAGGAGGCCGCCATGTTTGAGAAAGGGGCTAAGGAAATCAACCCTGATGTGGAGGTGGTGACCGAGTTTCTGCAAACCTGGACGGATGAAGCCATTGGTCGAGACGCGGTTTTGCGACTGGCGGAGCAAGGGTTTGATCGGTTTGCGATCAATGCGGATGAAGCGGGTTTGGCTGGCATTGAGGCGATCGCAGCGGATGACAATTACCGGAACGTCAAGGTGATTGGCTGGACAGGAGATCAGCACAGCGTCGCGCCGGATCACGTGATGACCAGTGTGTTGCAGGATATTCCTCGGATGATTCTAAATGCGACCGATCTGCTGCAGCAGGGTCGTTGGGAAGGCAGGCTCTACAAGTTTGGGCTGCGGGAAGAGATTTATAGCTTTGCTCCTTTCCGAGGATCGATTTCGGCTGAGCAAGAAGCCCAGTTTGAGCAGATCAAAAACCAGGTGATGGTTGGTGAGGTTGACTTGACGCTCTAGGGCATGGGATGCGATTCCCTGGTGAACCATCTGCCCCCTTCTCGGCATCCTTTAGTACTCTTTTGGCATGACCTCCCAACCTCATTTATCTGACGCTGCCGAACAGAACCGGCTAACCCAACTGGGCTATCAATTTGGCCTCGGCAAGTTCACCGTGTTCCGATCGATTGCCAATCAGATTCGCACCAGCCTTTTGGCAATGGCGCTGTTGAGTACCCTGCCTTTGGGGGCGGTGATGATTTCCTGGGGGTTTCGAGCCCACCTTGAACAGCTTCACTTGCTGCAAGAGGAGCGCAGTTCGGTTGTCGCGAATCGGATCGAAAACTATTTCGATGATTTGCAGCGCAAGCTGAGCTATCTGGCCCGAGTTCAGGGGTTGACTGAGTTAGCCCCTGAACTCCAAACCGATCTGATTGAAGGGCTAGCTCGCCATAACGAGGCTTATGAGGCGATCGCAATTCTCAACAGCGAGGGGCAAATTGAAAGCTTTGTGTCCCGCTATGGCGACTTTGACCCGAGCCAATTCATTGACTCCCTGGAGTTCCAGCGGGCTTACCAACGTCAGGAGGAATTCGCCGGAGAGGTGGCCCTAGATCCGGTGACCGAGATCTCGATGGTCACCCTGGCGGTGCCGATTCGAGATAGTGCCGATCAGGTTGATGGGGCGTTGCTGGCTCGGGTTAACCTCAGCTTTTTGGCCTATGTGGTCTCCCGAACCTCAGTGGGAGACACGGGCTATGTCTATGTCCTAGACGAGCGGAATCGGTTGATTGCTCGCACGGGGCGTAGTGCCCGTAACTTTGAAATTGCGGAGCTAAACGATACGGCCTTGATGATGTCCCTAGAGCAGGTTCGGGCTCGGGAGATCCGCCAGTATGCCGGGCTAGAGGATCGCTCGGTGCTGGGGGCAATGTCGCTGATTTCAAGCATGAACTGGAAGGTGGCTGTCGAGCTACCGACCCGAGAAGCCTATGCCCCGTTCTATCGTCTGATTATGGTGATGGGCGGCGCGGCGGGAGGACTGATGCTGGTTGCGATCGCGGCTGGCTGGGTAATTTCCCGTCGGCTCACGCGGCCCCTGCAAGCCTTAACCCAGGCAGCGGTTCAGCTCAGTGAGGGAGACCTGGGGGCTCGGGTTCACTTGAGCGCCCAGAATGAATTGGGCCTGCTGGCCACTACCTTCAACCACATGGCTAGACAGGTGCAGGACTCAGTCGCCACCCTAGCGTCGGCCAACGAACAGCTAGAGCATCGGGTGGCCGAACGCACCGCCGAACTCCAGACAGCCATGGAAGCTGCCGACACCGC
>PXDR01000508.1 GCA_003566335.1 Cyanobacteria bacterium T3Sed10_344R1 | reverse complement strand
TAGGATGCGGATAGGGGCTGGCCAGGATGCGATCGCAGACCAATGAACTTTAGGGATTTTCAACAACCGGCTCCACTCGTCTGGCGTCTGTCTGGCCCGGTGCCCCGGATTAGCAACTTGGCTTAAGCCGTTAGTCGTCGGGTTCGATGGTGCTGGTTAAGCCCAACCGCTGCAGCCCTTCGCAGTAGAACTCAGCGTGCTCTAGGGCACAGGTAATCACTAGGGCCGTACCCGCACTGTGGGCCTGCATCATAATATCGACGGCCTGGGGCATGGTGAGGCTGGGCACCGTTTTGACCAGCGCTTCTACCACGTACTCCATGGTGTTAATCGGATCGTTATGCAGCAGCACGCGATACTGGGGAGCCAGCTTACGAGTGGTTGAACGGCGTTCAATGGTCTCGACTGACACGGTGATAGTCCTGCAAGAAACTCGGCTTTACTTAACTTTGTTTATATCACCTCCGTCAAGGGGACGTCATAGGTCTGCGGTGAGTTGAGCCTGCGGTGACTAGGGGCAGAGGGGGGCGGAGGGGGCCGCTAACGGGGCGGCTTAGCTGGAGGGCTCAGATTTCGCTGCTTAGAATAGGGATACTGTTGCCTGAGTTCTGCCTCAGGCTGCTACCTGCTTTTGGCTATGAATGCGATTAAGTCGGCCCCCATTGCCCCCCGCCAAATTGTTTATCTAGAACTGCTGACAGCTGAGGCTGCCCCCCAGCGGCTCTATGCCGAAACGATTGATGTGATGCCCCAGCAGCAGCGCTGCTGGGCGAGACCGTTAATGCTGGCCCAGTGGGCTGAGCTAGACGGGCCAGAGGAAGCTGCGATCGCACCCTTAGCCAACCCTCGTTTTGGCCGCCCTGATTTTGGCCCTGATTTTGACAGCAGTCATCCCACGGATTTGAGCGACTTAACCGACGGCCCTGACCTGCTGTGGCCCAGCAACCTGTTTCAAGTGGCCCTCGATACAGATGTGATTCCGCTGCTGATACGACTACAGGCCAGCACCTCGCCGAGTGACCCCGACCGCAGCCGCCAGTTGGTGAATCAATTTACCCGTCAGTTCTGGTCAAGTCGTTAAATCTCTGAGTTTCCCCCCCGGGGGCTGCTGGTGAGTCAGCCCACTGCCAGCAGTTAGGCTAACTCAACCTCGCTCAACGCCTGAATTTAGCCTGTTTATGCTCCGACATCTAACTTAATCCAACCTTAACTTTTGTCTAGTTGTGCGGATGCCCTGTCACGATTGGGGAAAATTATTAACAGAATCTATTCATCTGCGACTTTCTCCTCTGAGACTTTCCCATCAGTTGCAGCCGATTTCTGACTGCCTCACGTTTTCTGAGCCTGAGGCAGTGCCAGAAAAAAACGCTTGGTAAACTTCTGAGTCCGATTTTGCTTTTTGCCATGGCTACCGATACAACAGACCCGTCCCTGTCCGCTCATTTGCTCGCCGATCCCCCCCCCCAATTGATTGAGGTTGCTCAACTGCTGAATCGCATTACCCGCCGGATTCTAAATTCTCCCGACCTTGACCATACGCTGGCGGTGACTGCGGCAGAGGTGCGGGATTTTTTGCAGGTTGATCGGGTCAAAATTTATCAGTTTCACAGCAATGGCGATGGTCAGGTGATTGCAGAATCGATCGACCAGCATCGTTTGCCTTCTCTGTTGGGGCTAAATTTCCCAGCGGATGACATTCCGCCCGAAGCCCGGGAGCTGTTTATGCGGGCGCGGATGCGATCGATTGTCAATGTGGCGGATAGCCAGATTGGCCAAGGCTTCCTTATCGATCCCGAAACTGGGGAGTCTTTGCCCGAAAGCCTCCAGTTTCGACCGGTGGATCCTTGTCACCAGGAATATCTGACGGCAATGGGAGTGCAGTCTTCTTTGGTGGTGCCGATTTGCCACAAAGGAGATTTATGGGGGCTGTTGGTAGCCCATCATGCCCAAGCTTGGTCGGCTGCCGCTGAGGTGGTTGAGGGGATGCAAATGGTGGTCGATCAGCTTTCAGTTGCGATCGCCCAGGCAGATCTGTGGCAACAGGCCAACATCAAGGCCCAACGGGAAGCCCAAATCAACCAAATTTCCCAACGGCTGTATCCCTCGGATCAAATGGATCTGCCGACAGCCTTGGCAGACGCCGTCACCGCTCTACAGGGCTGCGGCGGGCGGCTGTACGTTGATGAAGCAGCTTTGATCAGGCAACTGTACCCAGGGGCAATCTCTCCTGAACCAGAAACTGAGCCAAACCAATCGCCCTCGCCCCCGACTGTGCTGACCCACGGGACTCAACCCCAGGCTCCAGGGGTCGGGGAAGTGATGGAGCGTTCGCAAACCTGGCAGCGTTATTTCCAGGTCACGCCCCCCAGGGAGACAGATCAGGAGGGAGAGGCTGCCGTCTGGGCGATTACCGATCTGCATCGGGTGGCGGCGCTGCGGAATATTCAGCCTGCTTTTCGCGGCACGACCGTGCGGGGGCTGCTGGTGGTGCCCTTGAGCTTAGGGGCGACAGTATTTGGCTATCTCAGCGTATTTCGCGATGAAATCAATACGGAAACCCTGTGGGCCGGACAAATCGACGGCGATCGCCGCCAAGATCAACCCCGGCTCTCGTTTGAAGTGTGGTGTGAATCGAAACAGGGCCAGGCCGATCCCTGGACGGAGCATGACCAGCTTTTAGCCACTGCCCTAGGGCAGCAGTTCGCGACGGCGATTCAACAACAGGTGCTGCAAACTCAACTGCAGCGGCTCAATACCCAGCTAGAACAACAGGTGTGCGATCGCACGGCGAAGCTGCAAAACGCCCTCAAGTCCCTGCAAAACACCCAAAGCCAACTGGTGCAAGCCGAGAAAATGTCGAGCCTCGGGCAGCTTGTGGCCTCTGTCGCCCATGAAGTGAACAACCCGATTAACTTTATCGGCGGCAACCTGAACCATGCCCGTGACTATTTGGAAGATGTGCTGAGCTTAATCGGGCCAGAGGTGGTGGCTGACGAAGACATCGACATTGAGTTTATTCGCGAAGACTTTCCTCAGCTATTTACCTCGATGCACACTGGGGTTGAGCGGATTCAGCAGGTGGTGCAATCCCTGCTGAACTTTTCCCGCCACGGCCAAGCAGAACTCAAGGTGGTCAACCTGCACGAAGGGTTAGAAAGCACCCTGCTGATTTTGCACTACCGGATGAAGTCCCGAGCGGATGCCCCTGGGATTACGGTGCAGAAACAATATGGGGACTTGCCGTTGGTGAGCTGTTATGCCAGTCACCTCAACCAGGTGTTTATGAATATCTTGGGCAATGCGGTGCAGGCGATTGAACAGCGCTGGCTAGCCGCACCCAACGCCATGATTCCGGGGAAAATTGAAATCGAAACCTTGGCCGTGCCTGAGGCCGAATCTGGGCCAGCGGTGAAGATCCGAATTTCAGACAATGGCTGCGGCATCAGTCCTGACGTTAGAGCCCATGTGTTTGAACCGTTTTTTACCACCAAGACCATGGGGCAGGGCACAGGGTTAGGGCTGTCAATTTGTCGACAGATTGTGGTGGATCAACACGGGGGGCAAATCACCTGTGAGTCAACCCCAGGGGAAGGCACCACCTTCTGGATTCACTTGCCAATTCGGGCTCCTGAGAACACATAAATCCTGTTTTTCTAAGCGGATTCCTGGGCTAGGGGGGTGCGCCTGACGTTCTGGCTGGGCTAACTCATCGGCTCAGCTGGAGCTGAGGCTGCCTGCCAGCGGCTTGCCGGATCGCTCAAGGGGTTGCCAGTAGGATGAGACATGCTGGCACTATCCAGGCCGGTGGAACAAGAGGAAAACCATGGCGGGCATTTTGCAATCGTCAGTCGGACTGCTGAAGTCGCGGCTGTCGCGGCGGATTGTGTTTTGGGTGTTTCTCAGCATTGTGCTGATTGAGGCGGCAATCTTTGTGCCAGCGGTGATTGGGCGACGGCGGGATAAGCTGGCAGATTTGCAGCGGGTGTCGTCGGAGGTGTTGTTCACGGTGAAGAACAACGCTATGGCCGGGGTATCCACGGATCAAATTCTGGTAGAGGCCGAGCAGCGAATTAGTCCAGATTCAGTGATTTTAGGGCTGGCGCTCTATACCCCAGCGGGGGAACTGCTGGGCCACTTTGGGGAACTGCCGGAGATTGATGCCAGCGAGGTGCCGGGGCCTGAACCGGTGACGCGGCGGATGGCGGGGGGGCAGCGTTATGACGTGGCTTGGCCCAGTGAAGATGTGCAGGATAGCTATGTGCTGGTGGTGCGCCATGATTCGTCGGGGGTTGGGCCTGAACTGGTGGCGTTTGGTCTGCGGATTGGCGGGCTGGTGATTTTGATTTCGGGGTTTGTCACCCTCTGGACGATTGTGGTGCTGGAGCGGCTGTTGATTTTGCCGATTCTGTATCTGCGGGATGATTTGATCGAGGCGGGGGCGGCGGTTCGGGCAGACAAAGATCCCCAGTTCTATGCCCCGTCCATGAAGCGCCGGGATGAGTTGGGGGAGGTGACCCAGGCGTTTTGCCAGATGTATAGCCAGATTCGTCAGGAAATTTGCGATCGCAAACAGGCAGAACTGGCCCTACGAGAAGAGCAGCAAAAATCAGAGGCACTGCTGCTGAACATCTTGCCTGAGTCGATTGCCAAGCAGTTGAAGCTGATGCCGGGTGCGATCGCATCCCGATTTGATGATGTCACCATCCTCTTCGCCGACATTGTTGACTTCACCGGCCTCGCGGCCAAAGTGTCGCCCACGGATTTAGTCGAAGCCCTAAACCAGCTGTTTTCAGCCTTTGACCGCACCGCCGAAGCCCTCGGGCTAGAGAAAATCAAAACGATTGGCGATGCCTACATGGTGGTTGGGGGGTTGCCCAACCCCATTCCCCAACCGGCCCACCGCATTGCCGACATGGCCCTAACAATGCAGACGGTGGCCGCCAGTCTGAATCGTCAGGATGGGACTGGGCCGTTTCAGCTCCGGATTGGTATTCACAGTGGCCCAGTGGTGGCTGGGGTGATTGGCCTAAAGAAATTTAGCTATGACCTGTGGGGTGATGCGGTCAATGTCGCTAGCAGAATGGAGTCTCAAGGCACTGCTAACCAGATTCAGGTCAGTCAAGCCAGTTATGAAAAGCTGAAGTTTGACTACCACTTTGTCCCTCAGGGAAGTCTCAATCTAAAAGGACGAGGCTCAATGCAGACCTATCTTTTAGTTGATAAACATTCTGAGATTTAGCCCTAGCAACAGAAATGGCTAAGCTAAGAAAGTTTTTGTTTTGGGAATCTAGACTGTTTACAACTGAATAAAAAAGACTACAATTAGAAATCGAATATATGTTCTTACCCTGAGTTTGTCCCTATGGCTGCAACAGCAACAACCGCCCTGACGGGTAAAGCACTATTACAGAAAGTTAAAGATCTAGCCCACCTGAGCAAGCGAGAAACTGCGAAGGAATGCGGCTATTATCGCCACACCAAAGACGGTAAGGTGCGGGTCGATTTGGCAGAATTCTACGATGCACTGCTGGCGGCTCGGGGGGTAATCCTTGATCCAGAAAAGCCGAAGGACGGTCGCGGTCGCGAACCCAGCAGCCTGATTAGCGTGCACAAGAATGGTCAGCTGATTGTGGGTGCCGCCTACACCAAGCAAATGGGTCTAGAGCCTGGAGCTGAATTCAGAATCAAGCTGGGCTACAAGCATATTCACCTGATTCAGCTAGATGGTGAGGGCAACGAGGCGGAAGACTAAACTATAAGGCTGAGAGTCGATAGCCTTATAGTTTAGTCTGATCTTGCCTAAATAAGGCATGGTTTTGACTCAGGATGTTTGATTTTGGTGAGGAACAGGCTGGGTGAAAATCTGGCCTGATTCACTGCGATCGCAGCTTGAAATAAAGTCAGCGATTTAAATTAGCCATGTTCTTGAACCGAGCTGCTGCCGTTTGCCTCTACTTTTTTCTCGCCTGACTAACCTGTTGGTCTAAGCCCAACCTGACTGAGATTGTCTAGGGACTATTTAGGCTGAGAGGGTGAGTTGTGAGCCTTCGGCGGTTTTGCTAACGTCAATCCGGGTTTGAAAGGCTTCCCGGAAATGGGGCATGT
Organism: Cyanobacteria bacterium T3Sed10_344R1; assembly: GCA_003566335.1. Lineage (GTDB taxonomy): Bacteria > Cyanobacteriota > Cyanobacteriia > Phormidesmidales > Phormidesmidaceae > PXDR01. The sequence goes on along the minus strand of PXDR01000508.1, from coordinate 3,170 downwards.
GGGTGACGGTGAGAATGCAGGCGAAGTCTGGGGAAATCGCGGTCAAGGCCGCAATCAGTCGCTCACAGCCAGTCTGATCTTGAGTGCCAAATCCTTCATCAACAATCAGCATTTGCAGCGGTGTACCTGCCCGCTGAGCTAAGAGCCGGGCCAGGGCCAGGCGGATCGCAAAATTTACCCGAAAGGCTTCGCCCCCGGAGTAGGTTTCATAGGCGCGGGTGCCTTGGGGGTCAGCAATTAAAATGTCGAGAGTATCGATTAATTTGCTTTGACGACTGCGGCCCTGGCGCTGGGTAATGAACTGCACGTGGAGCTGATTATCACTGAGGCGGGCCAGCAGCCGGTTGGCTTCGGCTTCGAGTTGGGGCAGCAGGTTTTCGATCATTAGGGCCTGAATGCCGTTGCGGCCAAAGGCTTGGGCGAGCTCTTGGTGAACTCGGGCTTGTTGCTGGGCTTGGTGTAGGGCCAGCTGCTGTTGTTCTCGGGCTGTCTGCTGCTGCTCGAACTGCTGGAGCTGTTGCTGCAGTGCCCCCAGCTGACTGAGGGCTCGCTCTCGCTGCTGCTGCTGTTGGCTGAGGTCAGCTTCTAGGGCGGTGATTTCCTCGGCACAGTCAGGCAGGTTGGCTAACTGCTGCTGGAGCTGGGTCTGCTGCTGTGTCACTTGGTCTAGGGCTTGGCGCTGTTCAGCTAGGGTCTGTTGGTATTGATCAATTTGGCTCGCGACTTGGGGCATCTGGGTTTGGGCCTGCACCAGGGTCTGGTGTTGCAGGGCAAAGGGTTGAACGGATTGGAGTTGCTGACGGAGGGCTTGGTGCTGGGCTAGCTGATAGTCTACGGTGGCCAACTGCTGGTCAATCTGGTCGAGGGCTTGCTGTTCGGGGGACTGAGCGGCGGCAGCCAGGGCGGTTTCAGCGGCGGCAAGGGTGGCGTCTAAATCGGGTCGGGCGGCGGCCAGCTGGTCGAGGCGGCGCTGGGCTTGGTTGAGTTCCGCCTGCTTCAGTTCGGCCCAGCGTAGGCGTTCAACTTGACCCCGCACCAGGGCATGGTTGCGATCGTCATAGTCAATCGCCGCTAGTTGCTGCGTAATTTGAGCCAACTCTTGGTGGAGATCGTCGGCGTATTGATGCTCTTGTAGGCAGCGCTCTAGCTGGGTGCGTTCGGTCTCTAGGGTTTGCAGCCGTTGCTGGAGGTCGGCGCTGCTGTCCAGCCGGGCCTGGAGCTGTCCCCGTTGCTCTAGCATTTGACTGTACTCGGCCAGTTCGGCATCGAGGTCGCGGTACTCTTGGCGCAGTACCTGGATCTCCCGCTCGGAGACGGCGAGCTGTTCGCGAATCACCCAAATTTCGTTTTGGATTTCCCGCTGCTGGGCCTGGTGGCGGGTCTGGACAAGCTGCCAGTGGCGGTCGTCTAGGGGGCGATCGCATAGGGGACAGCAGGCATTGGGCCGACTTAACAGCCGCACTTTGTGGTCGAGGTCGGCCAGTTGCTGCTCAAAGTTGCGCTGGTGGGCCTGGAGCTGCTCCATGAAGCTGCGGCGTTCTAGCCCTTTTTCCCGCACCTGCTCTTGGTAGGCCCGGCGTTGCTGCAGGTGTTCTAGGGTGTGGGTGACCTGGGCGACATCTTGCAGGAGGCAGGTTTGCTGAGATTGCTGGTGCTGGAGCTGCTGCTCGGTATTGACCAGGTGATCGAGTCGGGCGCTGAGGTGGGCCTGGGTGTGGTCAAGCTGGTGCTGGATCTGCTGCTGTCGCTGCAACAGGGGCGTGACCTGGAGTTGACGTTGGTCGAGCTGCCGGAGGCGGGCTTGGGCTTGGCGTAAGTCTGCGATCGCTCGGTTGATGCCCTCTGCTTTTTGCAGCACCTGTTGGGCTGACTGCACCTGCTGGTCATGGGCCTGAAGCTGGGCTTCAATCTGGCGCTGGCGATCTTGGCAGCGGGAGAGGAGCGTTTGCTGGGCTTGGTGGGCCTGGAGTCGCTGGGCCTGGAGCTGTTGGTAGGTTTGGAACCGCTCCGTTTCTTGGCGCTCTTGGGTCTGGAGCTGCTGGAGCTGGCGATAGCCCGCTTCAATCACCTCCGCGTCGGCCAAGGTCTGGGCCAGGGTCTGCTGGGTGTGCTGCGCCTGATCCAGGGCTTGCTGGGTACGGGCTACGGCCTGATGGAGGTGCTGCTGCTGTTGCTCAACTAGGGCGAGCTGCTGCTGCTGGGCTTGGCGCTGCTGCTGGGTTTGGCGGCGGTGAACCAGATGGGCTTGGGCGGCTGCGATCGCCTGGTGCTGAGCCGCCTGCTGGTCGTTGAGCTGCTGCCACTGCTGCTGCACGGCGCTACGCTGGGCCAGCTGGGCTTCTAGGTTGGTCAGGGTACGCTCCAAGACCGCAACTTCGGCCTTAGCCTGGCGGGATTGCTCCTTGGCTTTTTCGGCCAGACGGTCATAGCCATCGAGTTTCAGCAGGTCAGCGAGGATTTGCTTGCGCTCTGCCGGGCGCTTGAGCATGAACTCATCGGCTCGGCCCTGGCGCAAATAGGCTGAGTTGACGAACGTGTCGTAGTCCAGCCGCAGGTGCTGCAAAATTAGCTGCTGGGTGGCCCGCATCCCGCGCTGGGTTAGGGGTCGAAAGCCCGTTTGGGTGGCAATTTGGAATTCTAGGGCGCTGCCCTGGTTGCGGCGTCGGCTGCGCAGAATTCTGTAGATCTGTTGCTGATGGGCAAATTCAAAGATTACCTGGGCTTCCATCGCCCCTTGGTGAATCACGTCGTCTTCAACGCTGCCCCGGTTTTGGCCCCAAACGGCCCAGGCAATGGCTTCTAGTAGCGACGATTTACCCGCACCATTAGGGCCGCAGACACAGGCCACATGCAGCCCCCGAAAATCTAGGCTGGCCTGACGGTAGCTGAGGAAGTTTTTGAGGGTTAACTGGTGGGGAATCATATCAGCACCGGCCCCAAAACATAATGGCGCTTAAAGATCAGGGGAAAAATCAGATTGGGCGGTCACTTGCTGCTGCGATCGCAACTCAAACTGCCGAAAACTGACGAACCTTGCCGGGATTTAAGTTATCCCTTCTCAATAGGATAGCAGTACGCCCGATCTTCAGTACGCTCGATCTAGGAAAAATAGGCCGGGAATCTCAAAAATAGGCGGGTTTACGACGATTGCTGCAATTTTTGTCGCTATC
>PXDR01000367.1 GCA_003566335.1 Cyanobacteria bacterium T3Sed10_344R1 | reverse complement strand
CCCAGGATCGCGCTTAGGGCTAGGTTGAGGTGACAAGCTGCTCATTTTCTACCACAAATACATTGGAGTAAAGGTTGGCGATGATCTGCTTGCCCTCTTGAGTCAGGGATAGATACCGCAGCCCATCCTGTAGATAGGGGTGAACCACGTTCCAGTAGAACTTGGGATAGTTGTGCCGCAAATCGCCAGGGTGCTTGTAGTTGAGGAACTTGTTTTGACCGGTTTCTTCAAATTCGTAGAACAGCGCCCCAATTTTTTTCAGGTAGCGGGGGTCGCTGAGTTGACCAATCAAATCTGCGGCGCGCAGCAGGCCAGGATAGTTTTTGGTGTCCTGGTGATCTTCTTCTTTGGGCACCGGAAACCGGGTGAGCTCAATGTTGCGTTTAATGAGTTCGGCATCAATCAGCCGGTTGCTGCCAAAGCGTTCTTCGATGAATAGCTTGCCCCGATCCACGTGATAGGGCGTTAGGGAGGCATCTGAACAACCAGCGGGCAGATGGACGCGGTCGCCCTCTTGGCCAGTGGCGTATAGACCCTCGCGATCGCAATCTTCGCGGCAAACCCCTTTGACATAGCCAATATCGTGGCAAACCAAGGAGATGATGAAGTGGAGCCAGTCTTCGCAGGTGACGCCCCCTTCCCGAATTTGGCGACCTCGCAGAATCTCTTGACCGACGAGGGCGACTAGAATCGTGTGTTCAACGTTGTGATACAGGGCGTCGCTGTTGGCGATGTTTTCCAGGGCCATACTGCCCGCCCAGGCGATGATGTCCTCGTAGTCAGGCTTGAGGCCACCGTAAGTGCGGTGGTACCCGTTCCTGAGTTTTTCCACAAAGTCCGAGATCAATATCTCTGTGGCGTTAAACATGGGCGTGCTCGCTGATGGATCGGAGGGCTGGAAATGGGCTGAATTCAGGAGTGACTTAGCATCCTGAAGCAGGGGTGAGCTTTTAGCGTCGGCAGTCGGTAGTCGAGTGGAAACGTTGCGTGAAAAAGTTTGGTAGAAAAACTCTAAATCAACCTAGCACAGGCGACCTAAGCCAAGCCTTAGGCACCATATTTTGTCGTATTTGCCTAAGTTGCTTGGCCAAGCGCTTGATTTTGCCTTGATTTTGCTTAGTATTCCCCGGTCACGCCTGATATGAACGCCGCTGGGGCGCTGGCTTGGTGCTTATTGGTGTGTCAATCGGGATAGAAGAGAAGGGGGAACGCAGCAAGGATGACTTGCACCCACAACTTCATTTCAGCAGGGGATAACCAGAATGGGTGTGATAAAGGTCATGAATTGTGCCTGAGCGTCAACCCATTGCCTCACTAGCCAATGCCCTCAAAAGTTTGGATCACCTCAAACCCATCGGCGTTGGGGTAGGGATTATTGGGCCGTTGGGAGAATAGGGTGGCCATGCCAGCCGCATCGGCGGCCTGGAGTTCTGCGGCAACGTCGGAGATAAACAGAATGTCTGGGGGCGGTAGGCCAATGATGGCGGCAATTTTGCGATAGCTGGCGGCAACTTTTTTTGGCCCGACTTCGGTGTCGAAGTAGCCGCTGAGGTAGGGAGTCAAGTCACCGGCTTCGGTATGGCGAAACAGCAGTTTTTGGGCCGGTACACTGCCGGAAGAAAAGATGAACAGTTGCTTACCGTCTGCCTGCCAGCGCTGGAAGGCGGGCAATACGTCGGGGAAGATCTGCGATCGCAGCTCACCAGCCCCATAACCTTGATCCCAGACCTTGCCCTGCAACGCCTTCAGTGCCGTTGATTTACGGTCTTGATCCATCAAATAATTCAGGTAGGGCAGGGCCGCTTGAGGCGATTTCCCCTTCCATTTAGGCAGCTTATCCCCGGCCTCTTCCGCCGCCAGATCATCAGCTTCCGCCTCATATTCCTCGCGGAGCAGGGCTAGGTCAGCCTGCACTGCCTCAGTGCGACCTGCCGACTGCAAAAACGCCTCTAAATGCTGACGGGCAAACGGAAACAGCTGCTCTACGACAAAGGAGACTGGCGTTGTTGTCCCCTCAATGTCAAGCAGAATGGCTTTAATTCGGTCACTGTAACCGCCCATAGCTGCATCAGGTTTAAATGTGCGAGGCCATTATTGCAGGTTTTGGGGAGCAGGTTTTGGGGCTACAGTTCCAGGGAGGGAGCCTGAGAACTCAGAATAGAAATCAAGGCTCCGAAATCATCAGAGGCGACTCTATGCTGACCACTTCGTTGGCCAAGTCTGCCTGGCGCTGATTTTCTATTTCTAGGGTGGCCCAAACCTGCTGCATGAGCGGATCTAGTCCCTGACGGGTGACGGCAGAAATCGGGTAGACCGGTTGGCCACTGTCGGTTGCTAGCGCCTCAAGCTGGGCCTCAAGCTGCTCAGGCTCCATCGCTTCGACCTTGTTCAGGGCGAGGATTTGGGGCCGGTGGGCCAAGTGGCGACCGTAGGCATTCAGCTCTTGCTGGATGACGCGGTAGTTGGCTAGGGGGTCTTCGGCAGTGCCGTCCACCACATGGAGCAACAGCCGGGTGCGCTCAACGTGACGCAGGAAGTCATGGCCTAGCCCCAACCCTTGATGCGCCCCAGAAATCAATCCAGGAATATCGGCGAAGACCGTGCCGTCTCCGGTGGGCTTGCGCACCACGCCTAGGTTCGGAATCAGCGTAGTAAAGGGATAATCGGCAATCTTGGGCCGAGCGGCTGAGAGGGCGGCAATCAAAGTGGATTTACCGGCATTGGGCAAGCCGACAATGCCCACTTCGGCCAACAGCTTCAGCTCTAGGCGAATGCGGCGGGTTTCTCCGGGCAGCCCTGGCAATGCGTGTTCCGGGGCGCGGTTGCGGTTGCTCAGAAAGTGGCGGTTGCCGAGCCCCCCTTTGCCGCCTTGGGCCACACAGAGGGTTTGCCCAGGCTGAGTTAAGTCGCCCAGCAACTCTGCGGTGTCGGCATCATAAATTAGGGTGCCGCAGGGCACTTCAATGGTGCGATCTTGCCCCGCTGCACCGGTTCTGTTCTTGGGGCCACCGCGACCGCCATTGTCGGCCTTGAAAATCCGGGAGTAGCGGAAGTCCAGCAGGGTTTGCAGGTTGTCTACGGCGACTAAAATAACGGAGCCGCCTGGCCCGCCATTGCCCCCAGCCGGGCCGCCTGCCGGGACGTACTTCTCTCGCCGGAAGGCGACAATTCCATCGCCCCCATCCCCAGCAACAACCTCAACTTCAGCTTGATCAATAAATTGCATGGGCGATTAGGGGCAGGGCACCGGGCAGAGAAAAGGCGTAGTCAGGTAATGCAGGCAGGTTAGTAGACTGCTGCTGTAGTTCCAGCATAATTTGCTGGATGCGATCGGCCAGGGCTGGGTCTTGGCGATGGGCCGCTGTGATGGCGTTGAACTGCTCTAGACGCAGGTTATTGCGCAACACAATCCGCCGGGCTTCTTCACAGTAGCTGGTCAGAATGGTGCGGGCCTGCGATCGCACGTTTCGCGGCAGATCAGACACCGCCGCATTTACATTGTCGCACCGCATCGAAACATTGCTCTGGTCAAGGTTTTGAGCCATCAGCAAATTTTTGATTTCGGTGTGGGCCTGGGTGCGGGGGCCTTCCATTTCTAGTACGGCCCGGGCGTAGCTGGTGGCTTCTGCCTCGGTGACGGTCGTCTGGGCATAGGCGGCAGCGACTACTGCGCTAGGCGGCGAAAAAGCGGCCACCCCTGTGGTCAACACCAGACCGAATAGGGCCAAACTTAAGCGATGAAAGAACCGAATAGGGAGAGTTGTCAGGGTCATAATTATCGCGCCAATCAATAGGCCAGTAACTCAGGCAAATTCATATCCCCCAACCGCAACCAGTCTAGTTACTAGTTAAAGGTTGTCTGACAAGGAACCAAGCTGCCCCGGCTGCTCCCCAGCATTTTACTGAGTCAGCATCAGAAACAGTGCAGACGTTAACAGACAGAGCGAAGGATTGCAGATAGATTCGGACTCAAGCGGGCAAGGCTGCCCTGGAACTATCGGTAGGTTTCCCCACGTTTTGTACTAGGTGGCTTTAGATTACCCAGAGCTAGTAGACCACTCTTTAGAGAGCTGAACTGAGGCTTAAAAGTTCCAGGTCAACCCGTTAAACCATCCTGTCTTTACACTGCCGCTGTGCTCCCTGACGGTGCCCCTGACTTGCCGCGATCCCTTTGAGAGGCTCGGGTAAGCCATCAGCTCGTTTCTGCCTCGCTTTCACCATTCTTTTTTCGCCATGTTATGAAACAGCCTTTCAGCGAAAAAGTAGACTAATTTCGATCAGCTTAGTTTGCAAGAGTGACTGTTCATCAGCCCCTCGCTTTAGTCCGGCCTCTAAGTCTAACAGCAGGGGCAGGGTCTGCTGAAGTGCCTTGAGAGAGAGAGGCCGAACTTCTTTCTGCACAAAATAAACTCGTTTGGGGTTACTGATGTCGGCGGCTTGGGCAATGGCCCGTTCATCTCGCTCGCCCAACTCCATCATCAGCTTCACCCATAGCCAACCGCGAAATTTGCCAACCAGGGTGGCCACAATGCGCAGCGCCGGTTCATTGTGCAGCAGCAAATCGTGACCAAGAGCGAGGGCGCTGGCCGTTTTCCCCTGGCGCAGCGCATCAGCCAACTGCAGGCTGTTTTGCGTGGTGCGGGAAACCAGGCTGTCCACGGCCTCAACGTCAATCGGCTGTCCTGGTCGGTAGAGGGCCAGCTTCTCCAGCTCGGTATGGAGTTGTCGAGTTTGGTTGCCGACTGCCTCGGCTAGACGCTCTGCTGCCCCTGAGGTCAGGGTAAGTTGAGCCGCCGCTGCCATGTCTTTGACCTGCTTGGCGATTAAGTCTGTTTTCCAGGGGGGAATAGAGGAAAAATCCTTGACGGTGCTGTGGCGCTGCATCAGCTTGGTGGATTTTAGCCGTCCATCTGGCTTGCTAGTGCTTGTGAACAGCAGCACGGTGGTTTCTGGCAGGTTGGGTAGGGTGCGCTCCAGTTCCTTCAGCACCTCAGCGCTACAACGCTGGAACAGGCTGGTGTCTTGGAGCCAAACCAACCGCTGGCCTAAACCAAAGGGGGGCGTCATGGCTTGGTTGAGGGCGGTCATCACGCTGTCCGCTTGGTCTGCCGGGATTTTGTCGAAATTAAAGCTGGCCCAGGCGGGGTCTAGGGTGCGATCGCGCAGTTCGCTGACTGCCTGAGTCAGGCGGAAGTCGTCTTCTCCCCAGTAAAAATAAATGGGCATGGGTCAAATGAAGGAACCTGGGTCGTAACTCAACCTGTGATGCGCCAAACCTGTGATGGTAAAGGGTCGCAGCGGGGCCGCTTCCGGCACGCTAACGCCGATCATAAAATAGTAAGCTGCAGGCAATTGCCCCGACCTATCTTTAAGTAATCTATGGCCTCTAAATCTGGCGGAAGCGGAAAAAATCGGCGGGTCTACACCGAGTTTGGCAGCCGTTCCGATGCGTTTGAACGGGGGGTGCCTGACCTAGCCCCTAGTCAACAGGATTTGCGGATTCAGGCTTCTCGCAAAGGCCGCAAAGGCAAAACCGTGACGATCATCTCCGGCTTTCAGCAGGCTCCAGACACCTTAGCGACCCTGGCAAAACAGCTGAAGGCTCAGTGTGGCACCGGGGGTACGGTGCGAGATAACACGGTTGAAATCCAAGGGGATCACGCCACTAAGCTGCTAGAGCTGTTGCGGGCTAAGGGTTACAAAGCCAATCTGGGATAACAGCGTGGGTCATTGTTTGTGGCCTAAATTTGCGCCCTAATTAGGTGGCCTGTTTTTGACCCCAGCTAAACACTGCCTAATTTGTGGCCTACTTGAGCGTCCTGTTTCCGGCCTGAGCGAAAAATTGTCTAGAAATTGTCTAGATAATCAAAAGCCCCAAGTGCCGTAACACTTGAGGCTGCTGAAGTTTGTTCAATACCCCCAGGGGAATTCGAATCCCCGTCGCCTCCGTGAAAGGGAGGTGTCCTAGGCCTCTAGACGATGGGGGCTGGCGTTGAACATTTATGAATATAGCCAAGGGATGACACCGCTGTCAAACTCTTTTTCTAAAAAAATGTAGCCGAAGAGGCAGGGGGCATGCCGGGGGTGTGGGGATAGCGCCTCAAGGAGTGAGGGGCGGGGATCACGACAGGGAATTGGTCGGGGCGCTGAGTTCCGCTCGATTAAACACACTTTCGGCCTGGCACAGCCGTTGGATCACTTGCTCGGCGGTGATCAGCCGTTTGAGCACCACTTGACCAATGGGCACGCCGGTTCCGGTTGTTTGAGGCTTGACTTCTACCATCAGCACGGCTTCTTCTACTTGATAGAGCCAAAGGCGTTCCCCTTGTTCTTCGATGCAGAGATCGAGGGATTGAATATCAGGGCGGCGCTGCCAGGCGACCTCGTTCCACAGACCGCCAAATTCCCAAACTCGGCCTGTTGTCCAGCCGTCAGACAGAAAAAAGTACTTCACAAGTTCCTGGGCTTTAGATCTCTACAGATAATGCAAAAAATAATCGAGGCAGGGAGCCCCTCATTTGGAGCTGTTTGGCGGTGGTTCCGTTTGACGGGATGCCCGTAGCGCCAGATATCCACTGGCATTATGCCTGGTCTTGTCCCCTTTGCAGGGGCTAGACAAGCTACCCTGGGCTACAAGATTCCATCTGGATTTGCTGTGAAACTACCGACGCGTTCATCCCCTGACTTGCAGCGTCATCGCCTCGGGTGGCGACTGGGTCGCATCTCTGATGGCCTCGGGTCACGAATTAAGTATGTGGCCCTGGCTCCTGCGCTGTTGTACGACGGCCTATTTTTTTTGCTGCCGCTGATCTTTTTGCTGTGGATTGGCTTTTGGTCGGTGGAGAATTACCGAGCGGTGCCCGGATTTTCTTTAGACAATTACAGCGATATTTTTCAGCAGATCTGGGGGCGCTCTCGCTACGGCTGGGCGATGTTGCAAACTCTATGGGTGGCCAGTACGACGACGGTACTTGCGATCGCACTCTGTTATCCCATTGCCCTCGCCCTGGTGTTTTTGGTGCCCCAGCGCTATCAACGGCTGGCGCTGTTACTTGCGATCGCACCTTTTTGGAGCAGCTACATCCTGCGTCTGTACGCTTGGCAGACCATCTTGAACCGCAATGGATTGCTCAACACCAGCCTGCTGAAGCTGGGGATCATTCAAGAACCGCTGCAGATCGTGTTTACCCAGGTGGCCACCCGCATTGGCATCTTGCACTACTTGGCTCCCATCGTCATTTTGATTTTGTACCTGGTGATTCGCAATATTGATCCCAGCTTGATTGAAGCCTCTCGCAACTTGGGGGCCACCCTCGGCCAAACCTTTTGGCGGGTGCTGTTGCCCCTGAGCCGACTGGGGATCATCTATAGCGCATTGTTCGGCATCATTATTAGTGCCGGGGACGTGCTGTCGGGGATCATTCTGGGTGGAGGGGCCGGGCGCTCTATTTTGGGGCCACTGCCGCTGTTTTCCACCATGGTGTTGAATGAGTACGCCAGCAGCACCAACCTGCCCCGAACCTCTGCCCTGGCGACGTTGCTGGTGGTTGTGGTGCTGGTGCTGGTGCTGCTAGGTCTGCGGCTGGCAGAGCCCCAGCGGAGCTAAATAGGGAGATCTGGATTTTGGGGCCGATTTTTTTGCCAAGCGGCGACAAATGTTCCGGATGGGTCGCCTTAGCTGAGAAGGATGGAGTGGTAGATGCACCCTGATTAATACTCCCAAGGCACCTGGAGGGGCCTGGGAGTTTTTTTTTGCTTTCCCGCCAGATGAATTTGGGGATCGGGTGAGGTTTGGGGATGGGTTGGCTAAAATTGAGGCACAAGACTGCTTGCCCTGACTCCCCTCAATCATCTTGAATCAGGACGCTTACGAAATTCTGCTATCGACCTGCACCCAGTACCAGGGGGCGCTAGAGCTGCTGAAGCAGTATCGCCCTTATCTGGAAACCCTGCCCAGTATGCGGCGGCCCAGTGAGAGTCTGATTACGCTGCCTTTGCCCAATGTGCGGGTGCGGCAGGCCGTGTCCCAAGGCTTAGCGGAGCGAGGGGACGTGGTGCCCCTGCCTTGCGAGGTGGTGTTTTTGATGTGCGACCCGGAGTGGAAGATTAAAACCGGGGTTGAAATCTGCGTTTACATCCACCGTCCTCACGAAGATTTTTCGGAGTTGCTCAGTCGCTGGAGACGGACAGAACTGCTGCTGGACGGCGGCTATGAGTGGTTGATGCCGACGTACTATCGGCATTTGCTCAGCGAAGGAACCGATCAACCCCTCCCGCTGTTTGTGGTGTTTCCAGATACGCCTTCGCGGATTTTGCGCGGGCTACAGGGGGCACGGCTGCCAGTGGTGGAGCATGTGCCCCATTTGGGTGCGATCGCAGATCCCATCGAACCCCCTGCCGCACCTGACTCCGACATTACCTTTGAAGATGTGGGCCTAGAAGCCGAAACCGACGGTCATCTGGGACGAGAAGATCTGATGATGCCCCTAGACGCCGAAGAGAGCCCTGGGTTTGACCTGGATGAGTCACCTTCGGGAGACTTAGGCCAAGGGTCTTTTGATAGTAGTGGCGATTAATCGGCTGGGTTGCTGCGACAATTTAGCTGAGGCAATTTAAACGGGCAGCTCAGCGGTAATCAGCGACGGTGATTAAAGTAAACACAAGGCCCACGACAGTACAGATGGGGCGCTGGCTGAGCGGGATCCTGGGGCTGTTGGCGCTGCTGCGGCTGGGATATTGGCTAGGCGCGTTCCCTAACCCAGATGAGGCGTATTACTGGCTGTGGGGCCAGCGGTTAGCGCTGTCCTACTACGACCATCCGCCGTTCCATGCCTGGGTGCAGGGACTGTTCAGTCTGCTGGGGCACTCCTATTTTGTGCTGCGCCTGCCCAACCTAGTCAGCAACCTGCTGCTGATCTACACCTTCAGTCAAATTCACCGCTATTTGTTTCGCGACTCCGCTCCCCTGGGTGCGTTGAGTTGGAGCCGGTCGGCCCTGGGACGAACAGTGGCCCTGTTAGCTTCTTCCCCACTCTATTTCTTGTTTCTAGCCATGGCTTGGCACGACCATTGGCTAGTGACCTTTGGCCTGATGGCGGGCTATTACTATGTGCGCTTTATTGATAGCTATTTAGCCGATGTCCGGGGACAGGGGCGTTGGCTGGTGGCCGCAGCGGTGCTGCTGGGGCTAGCGGTGCTGTGCAAATACACGGCAGTGCTAGTGGGGTTGGCAATGGTGGCACTGGCAATTTGGGATCGGCGACTGTGGCGGCTGTGGGCTGACTGGCGCGTTT
>PXDR01000042.1 GCA_003566335.1 Cyanobacteria bacterium T3Sed10_344R1 | reverse complement strand
ATGGCCGACGACGACATTGGTCTGCGCCTGGGCCTGCGCCCCGGCGATCAGGGCCGCGCCTGCGACGGCGCCGAGCAGAACATGTTTCATGGTGGTTCCCTCCCTTGGGTCTTTTCTGTGGGTGCGGCCGTCAGGCCGCGGGTGTCATGCGGTGCCGATGCTCCTCGATCAGCTCCGCAATTCCGGGGTTGGGCAAGAAGCCCAGCGCTTCGGCCCGGGGGCAGCGGATCTCGCCGGGCCAGGAGGCGACGATGGCGGCGATCCCTGCATCGGGCTCGGGCGTGATATTGGCCGCAACCTCGGGGCCGGACTGGCCAGCCTAATCTACGTACTGACCCCAGAAGCCGTGATTCTCAGCGGCGGCATCAGTGCTGGGGCCGATCTTTTTTTACCCACCACCCAAGCCGAAATTGAGCGCCGGGTGCTGCCCAGCTCTCGGGAAGGACTACAGCTCTTAGTGGCCCAACTGGGCAACCAGGCCGGGGTTGTGGGCGCAGCCCGACTGGCGCTGCAAAGTCTCGGGCATTAATCTCGGGCATTAATCTCGGGCAGACACTAAACAGAGCGCTAAATCAGGCTGTCACCCGGCACGCCGGAACCTTTAGCTTTATATTTGTTTACACAGTGCGCTAACGCTCTAAGGTTTGCCTAGGGCGTTATTTTCTTGAGCCAGAGAATTGCTGGCCTGGATGCGCCTATCATCCGTTCTTTTACTGAGAAAATCGCTAACGTGACCGCTAATTTATCACTCTCAGCACCGCCGCCGATCCCTGAGCGGGAGTCTTTGCCGTTTACCCTGAACGACGTGCGCCGGGCGATTCCTCCCCACTGCTTCCAGGCAAATACCGCTCGGTCTCTGGCCTACTTTGCCCTCGATATGGGTCTGGTCGCCCTACTGTACTGGGCTGCCGCCGCAATCAACCAACTCTGGTTTTTCCCGCTATTTTGGCTGATGCAGGGCACCCTATTCTGGGCTTTGTTCGTGATTGGTCATGACTGTGGTCATGGTTCATTTTCCCGCCATCGCTGGCTGAACAACTTAGTCGGCCACCTCAGCCACACCCCAATTCTGGTGCCGTTTCACGGCTGGCGGATCAGTCACCGCACCCACCACGCCAACACCGGCAACATCGAAACCGACGAAAGCTGGTACCCCATGACCGAAAGCCAGTACAACCAGATGGCCTGGTACGAAAAACTGGCTCGCTTTCATCTGATCCTATTTCTTTATCCGCTCTACTTATTCCTGCGCTCCCCTGGCAAAGAAGGCTCGCACTTTCTGCCCAACACCCACTTGTTTAGGCCCCACGAATGGCGACAGGTCTTGACCAGCACCTTCTGCTGCATGGCCATGATCGGCTTCTTAGTCGGCATGGGGATTCATCTGGGGATTTGGGGACTCATCGCCTACTACGTCATGCCCTATCTAGTCTTTGTGGTGTGGCTAGATCTCGTCACCTTTTTGCACCATACCGAAGCCGATATTCCCTGGTATCGCGGCCAGGACTGGTATTTCCTCAAAGGGGCACTGTCTACCATCGATCGCGACTACGGCATCTTCAACCAGATTCACCACCACATCGGCACCCACGTCAGCCACCATATTTTCCTCAGCATTCCTCACTATCATTTGCAGGAAGCAACTGAGGCGATTAAGCCAGTGTTGGGAGAGTACTACCGCGTTTCCCATGAACCCATCTGGAAATCGCTGTGGCGCTCATACCGCGCGTGTTACTTCGTGGCCGATCGCGGCAGCAAAGTCTACTATCAACGGCCCAAAGGCTAATGGCGAGGTTGCCTAACAGCCTTTCCCAGGTCGATTCCTACATAAATCGTCTTGCCCGCGTATGATCTCCTTAATGCGGTGGACTTTAGTGCGGTGGACTTTATGCTCGTCTTCATTTTTTAGCTTGAGGTTTGGTCATTTCAAGCTTGCGAATGACTGAGCTTCACCGCACTTCCCTTGAACTCTGAAGACTCACCCTGAACAGTGAGACAGCGTTTCGGTTAACCAGACGGAGAAAGATATGGGGCTACGAGCTGGATTGGTGTTGGTGCTAACCCTGGTGAGCTTTTGGTGGGGGGCACCAGTTTGGGGGCTAGACTATCCGCCGCCACCGTCCTATAGCAACGCTGAGCTAAAAGGCCGGGACTTTTCGGGTCAAATGCTGCGGGTGGCCGAATTTTCCAACGCGAATTTAGAGTTAACCGACTTTAGCAACGCCAATGCTGAAGGGGCAATTTTTAGCGCCTCGGTAGCCACGGACGCTAATTTCCACGGAGCCGACATCACCAACGGCATGTTAGATCAGGTGGACTTCACAGGGGCTGACCTCAGCGACACGGTGCTGGTGGAGACAATTCTGCTGCGCTCTACCTTTGATCGGGTCGATATTACCGGGGCTGACTTTTCCTACGCCATTTTGGATGGGGCACAGGTCAAAGAGCTGTGCCAAATCGCCGATGGCGTCAACTCAAAAACCGGCGTATCGACCCGAGAGTCTTTAGGCTGCCGGTGAAAAGAGCTGCCGTTAAAGAGAGCTATCGGTGAATATTGGTCAGTCAATCAGCCCTAGGTCAAGTGGTGAAGCTGCGACCGAGGCCGAGGTTGGCTAGCCGTTTACGGTAGGCGATGGAGCTTTTGTCCCCAGCGATGTGGACTTCATCAGCCAAGTTAATCGGTAGATCCTCCGGCCAAAGGGTTTCGACGATGGCCTTGTCTTCCGCAAAGATTTGATGGTTAAACGCCAGGGTAGCTTCTAGGGGAGCGTCCTTGTCGAAGTTGCGGCACAGGGGCGAGAACACGCGGGTTTGTCGAGCCGATACCGGGCAGGCCGCGTTCAAAATATGCAACATGCCATCGGGGAAGGTGACGCTCAGGGTGACCGTGAACGGCAGCCAGACTTGGAACCGTCGCCGCCACTTAAACCCCGGTGGGTTCAGGTGTTTTAGACCGTGGGGCAGGTTGCTCACTGAGCTGACATAGTCGGCGATGAATCCGCCGTCAGTTTGGGTAATGGGATAGTCCGGCACTACGGGATTATCCGGTTCGCCAAAAGAGTCTTTGTGGACAAAGGCAAAGTGGCTCACGTCTAGAAACCCTTCAACCTGTCGGCCTGCGGCGGCGGCTAAGGGCACAGATTCCGGGATTACCGGCAGGTAGTCCGGATCCTCCCAGGCTTCAAACTCTGGAAAGGGCGCGGCCTCATTTTCTAAGAGCTGCACCCAAACCAATCCGTATTGCTCCCGCACTGGATAGGTCGTGAGGCAAAGCGTGTTGGGGATTTTGGCGTTGGGAGCCGCCGGAATTGCCACGCATTGCCCCGTGGAGCCATAGCGCACCCCGTGGTAGGCGCAGACCAGTTCACCCGATGCGATCGCACCCAAACTAAGGGGAGCCCCGCGATGGAGGCACAGGTCGCGAGCCGCCACGGGCTGCCCCTCCTCCGGGCGAAACAGCACCAGTCGTTCATCTAACAGTCGAGCCGCAAAGGGCTGGGCAGCCGTCACCTCATGGCTGAAGGCCACAGGATACCAGTAGGGCGCTAGGGCAGCCCAGTCAGTTGGACTAAAGGTGCAGTCCCGAGGCAGCGGACGGGAAGTCGCCAAAGGCATTGAGGTCATAGGTCTTGAAGCTATTTCAAAACTCAGCTGCTAAACCGTAACTGATGATACGCCAGTTTTCCGCCATTTTGTATACCGTATGCAGAAGTGTAGAGGGCTTGTCAGCATGACCCCAGCTAGAACTATGGAGGCAGACGCGCCGCCGAGCGTCACGCCATCTCGTTTGATTTACGGCCTGCACGCCCGTCCCCCAGTGTGGGAAACCCTGATGGTGGCGGTGCAGCACGTGATGGCGGTGTTTGTTGGCATCATTACGCCGCCGCTGATTATCTGCAATGCGATCGGCCTTGACCCGGTGGGAACGCGCTATGTGGTCAGCATGTCCCTGTTTGTTTCCGGCATTGCCACCTTCATTCAGGTGCGGCGGTTTGGCCCGGTGGGGTCTGGCTTGCTGAGCATTCAGGGCACCAGTTTCTCCTTTGTCGGCCCCATCCTGTCGGCAGGGCTAGCGGTGACCGGAGCCGGGGGCAGTCCAGAAGATGCCCTGAGCCTAATTTTTGGCCTGTGCTTTTTCGGGGCGTTTGTCGAGGTCATGCTCAGTCGATTTCTCCACTTGGCCCGGCAGGTGTTCACGCCCCTGGTTACCGGCACCATTGTCTCGATTATTGGCCTCACCCTAATTCGGGTTGGGGTGACCAGCATGGGGGGCGGCGTTCCGGCCCTGAATGACGGCAGCTTTGGTAGTTTGCCGAACCTGGCGGTGGCGGGTCTGGTTTTGGCGGTGGTGATTTTATTCAACTGCAGCCGCAACCCCTATGTGCGGATGTCGTCAGTGGTGGCCGGTCTTGTGGCGGGGTATTTGCTTTCGCTGCCCTTGGGCTTGGTGAATTTCAGCAGCCTCAGCGGCTTGCCCCTGGTGGCCGCCCCTATTCCGTTTCGCTACGGCATGGGGTTTGATTTCGTGGCGTTTATCCCGTTTATTTTGCTGTATTTGATTACGGCAATTGAATCCATTGGCGACATTACCGCCACGGCGGCAGTCTCTGGAGAGCCCGTAGAAGGTCGGCTCTACATGCGGCGGATCAAGGGCGGAGTGCTGGGGGATGGTCTAAATTCTGCATTGGCTGCGGTGTTCAATACCTTTCCAAACACGTCATTTAGCCAGAACAATGGCGTGATTCAAATTACCGGCGTAGGCAGTCGCTATGTCGGACTTTATATCGCCGGAATTTTAACGGTGTTGGGGTTATTTCCCGTCGTCAGCGGGATTTTTCAAACCTTACCCCAACCAGTTTTAGGTGGGGCGACGGTGATTATGTTTGGCTCCATTGTGGTGGCAGGCATTAATATCTTGTCCACGATTGAGCTAGATCGACGGGCCTTGATTATTATTAGCGCGTCCCTGGCTATGGGGTTGGGCGTAACCTACGTGCCGGAGATCCTGGATCAACTGCCGGACATGCTTAGAGGCTTGCTGTCGTCGGGGATTTCGGCTGGGGGCTTAACTGCGATCGCACTCAACTGGATTATCCCTACGACCATTGTTGACCCAACGGCAGAGACCCTATCCTCCACGGCTGAACCAACGGCAGAATCAACCACCGAGCCTCCCCAAACCTCGCTATAGGTCACAACAACTTCTGTGTATTCTGCGTAGGTTGGGTAGAACGCAGTGTAACCCAACAACATCAAGGGTTTGCTGGGTTCCGTTGCCCTCCACTCTGCCTACAGGCTCACTGGGATTAGGGGGCTGTGGTCAATCAGGTAGACCGTGCTTTAGCTAGCGGCAAGGCGCTTATTTTAGGAGCCGTAAGATTTGGCGAAGCTTTAAGCTCGGGCGCTCGGTGTAGGGAGAGGCGTAGTCTGTACGCCAGCAGCGCTCTAGATAACCCACCCGTTTCTCGTAAAAATGTTCCCAGGTGAGGGCAGTAATTAAGCCATACCAAACTAACTGCAACGGATTACGGGCAAACAGGTTGCCTACGTAAGGTGCAGGGGCAGAGTCTGGCAAAAGTTCTAAGGCTTGATAGCGAGCCCAGCGTGAATTAGACGATGAATTGGACTGTGAATTGGAGCTAGATTTCATGATGTTTACTGTGGCACGAGCTGGGTTAGCGGATGCCAACTAAACCTGAGGCGGAATCATGAAGGCAATCTCTCTACCAATCTAACAAAACGGTGTATTTAGATACTGAAATATTTAGAAAAACTATCAGGAATTGTTGACAAATGGATCTAGGGCAAGGGAGCTAGGACATGAATAACCTCAAGGCGATTGTGATTGGGGCGGGTATGGGAGGGCTAACCGCTGGCCTCGCCCTAAAGCAAGCGGGTTATACGGTCGAGGTGTATGACCGGGTCAGTGAATTGCGGCCTGCTGGTGCGGGGATTTCCCTCTGGTCGAATGGGGTGAAGGTGCTGAACTGGCTGGGTTTGGGGGCAGAGATTGCCCAGATTGGCGGCCAGATGAACCGCATGACCTATTTCAATTCTGTCGGGGAAACCCTGACCGACTTCAGCCTAGAGTCCCTGGTACAGCGGGTGGGGCAGCGGCCCTATCCGGTGGCGCGCACTGATTTACAGCAGATGTTGCTCCAGGCTTTCGGGGTAGATCAGGTGCAGCTCAAGAGTCGCTGTGTAGGGGTAGAGGAGGACGAAACCTCAGTGACGGCGCTGTTTGAGGATGGCCGCAAGGCGACCGGGGATGTGCTGGTAGCGGCAGATGGCACCCACTCGATTCTGCGGCAGTATGTGTTGGGCCAAACTCTGGAGCGGCGCTATGTGGGTTATGTCAACTGGAATGGGTTGGTCGAGGCTAGCCCAGCCTTAGCCCCGGTAAATAGTTGGGTGATTTATGTGGGGCAGCATCAGCGGGCCTCGCTGATGCCGGTGGGGGGCAATCGGTTTTACTTTTTCTTTGATGTGCCGCTGCCCAAGGGCACGCCGAACCAACCGGAGCAGTATCGGGCGGAGTTATCTAAGCATTTTGAGGGCTGGGCAGAGCCGGTGCAGCGGTTGATTCAGACCCTCGATCCGCTGAAAACTAATCGGGTGGAAATCCACGACTTAGATCCTCTGCAAACCCTGGTTCGGGGCCGGGTGGCGCTGCTAGGGGATGCGGGACACAGCACTGCGCCGGATTTGGGTCAGGGGGGCTGTCAGGCGATGGAAGATGGGGCGGTGTTGGCCCAGTGTTTATGCACGAATACTCTGGGAGTGGTGGATGCGCTGCAACGCTATGAGGCAAAGCGCTGCGATCGGGTGGCGAAGGTGATTTTGGGGGCGCGCAAGCGGTCTGAGATGACCCACGGCCATAACCCTGAACGCACCCGGCAGTGGTACGCCGAGCTGAAACAGGAGGATGGCGGCAAGATTCTAGATGCGATCGCAACCACGATTCTGGCAGGCCCTTTTCAATAACGCTATGACTGGCAAGCTGACCACCCACGTTTTAGACACCGCCCACGGCAAGCCCGCCGCTCAGCTCTATTTGGAGCTGTGGCAGCTCGTGCCGGAGACGGGGTTGCGATCGCAACTTCTGCAAACCCACACCAACGCCGATGGTCGTACCGCTGCGCCGCTGCTAGCTGAGGAGCAGTTTCGGGTTGGGGTGTACGAGCTGATTTTTTTTGTCGGGGACTATTTCGCCCAGCAGACAACTTTACCCAGCCCCGCCTTTCTTAATCGGGTGCCGATTCAGTTTGGCATTGCTGATCCAGCGGCCCACTACCATGTGCCGCTGCTGGTGTCTCCCTGGGCTTACAGCACCTATCGAGGCAGTTAGGAGCCTAAAACCATGGCCTATTCCCTCGCCGAGGTGAACCAAATGAGCCAGGCCGAGTTTGAGGCGGCATTTGGGGCGGTGTTTGAGCATACCCCTGCGATCGCAGCAGCAGCCTGGGCCAACCGTCCATTCCAAAGCCTGGGGCAGCTTCATCAGGCCATGGTGATGGTGGCGACGCGGCTTGCCCCAGCCGATCAGCTCAACTTAATTCGCGCCCATCCTGACCTGGGCAGTAAAGTCACCATGGCCGATGCCTCAATACAGGAACAGGCAGGGGCTGGTCTTGATCGGCTGTCTGCGGATGAGTATCAGCGGTTTACGACCCTGAATGAAGCCTACAAAGCCCGGTTTGGCTTTCCGTTTATTGTGGCGGTGAAGGGACACAGTAAAGCCAGCATCCTGGCAGCATTTGAGCGGCGGTTGCAGCACTCGGCCAGCGAGGAGCGAGCCCAAGCCCTATCAGAGATTTGCAAAATTGCCGCCTTCCGGCTCCAGGCCCTTGTCTCTGAGGCTTCATGACTGCTTCCCTGAAAAGCCCCCATCACCGGGTCGCATAGTGAGCATCTAGCTTCAAAAAGGTGTGGAGCAGCACCTCCGTACCCTGGGCGCAGTGTTCTGGGGCGGTGTACTCATCTGCCGAGTGGCTGATTCCGGCCTGACTGGGCACAAAGATCATGGCCATGTCGGTGAAGCGACCGATCTCCTGGGCGTCGTGTCCGGCTCGGCTGGTTAGGGTGGTGTGGCCTAGGGCGAGCTCCTGGCAGACCTCGCGGATGGTGGTCATAATCCCAGGGGCCGATAACGTAGGCAGAACGTGGAGGGTTTCGCTCAGGGTGATGTCAGTGCGGGTTTGGGTTGCGATCGCAGCAAATTCCCGCCGCATCGCCGCCATCAGGTGATCCAAATGCGCCTGGGACAGATCCCGCAAATCAATGCTGAGATCTACCCGCGCCGCCACCGTATTCACCGCATTGGGCGACACGGTCATATAGCCCACCGTCGCCACCTGCTCCCCCGGCGTTTCCACTGCCAGCCGATTCACCGCCAGCACTACCTGGGCTGCTGCCACCATGGCATCCCGTCGTTGATCCATGGGCGTCGTGCCCGCATGGTTGGCCCGTCCCATCACCGTCACCGCCAGCCGATGCTGACCGACCACCCCATCCACTACGCCAATCGGGTGCCCGGACTGCTCCAGAACTCCGCCTTGCTCCACATGCAGCTCTACAAACGCCACAATGTCCTCTGCCGTGCGGCGAGCCGTGGCAATCTGCGACCAGTCGCCACCCACCTTCGCCAAACAATCCTGAATTGAAGTGCCGTCCCGACGGCGGTAATAGTCTGGATCTGCCGCCAGCTCTCCCGCCATCGCCTTACAGCCCAGCACCGTACATTCTTCATCGGTAAAGACAATCACCTCAATCGGATGGGTGAGCCGCATCTGGTGATCTTGCAGAGTATGCACCAGTTCAATGCCCGCCAACACCCCGAGACAGCCATCGTAACGACCCGCTACCGGCACCGTGTCAATGTGAGACCCCGTCGCCAGGGCCGGGGCATCAGGCTGCAAACCGGGATAGCGCCCAATCAAGTTACCCGCCGCATCAATTCGCACCGTCATCCCGGCATCAATCATCCAGGACTGCACCAACTGCCGAGCTAGGACATCCTCCGGGGTAAACGCCACCCGACTGACGCCCCCATTCGGCAATTTGCCAATTTCGGCTAGCTGAAAGAGGCTGCGGTTTAATCGCTCGCCGTTAATCCGCAGTGTGGGCCGTACCGTTGCGATCATGAAATCTTGCCTTCTAAAATCCAATCGTCTGAGTTTTCTCAGGGTTTTCTCAAGCGGTCATCGTCATCAAACCCCGTTTAGCATTTCCTTGCCGAATCAGGGCTTACAGAACGCACCCCAATGGGCGCTGGCGCTAGAAAAACTGCGGGAATCCT
>PXDR01000509.1 GCA_003566335.1 Cyanobacteria bacterium T3Sed10_344R1 | reverse complement strand
GGTTGGAGGTAGGGGCGGGTGGGGGGTGGGAAGCCGAAGGCGGTGCCGTCGGTGTGGATCACCTCGTCTTCCCAGGGCAGGCGATATTGGCCGTTGACTAGGTCTTGCATGTAGGTGTAGGGACAGTCTTGGGCTCCGCCTTTGACGGCGACGTAGCCGCGATGGCCGAATTGGTAGGGGTTGTTTTCGACGCCCCAGACTCGGCGGGCTTCTCGGACTAGGTCGGGACGGAGTTCGGCGGTGATGATTTCATCGGGGCGGTGGCTGCCCATAACGAGGGGGGTGCCGTCGAAGTTGACGAACATGCCTTCGCCCATAGAGTCAAAGCTGCCGTCGCTGCCGCAGAGGCAGACTGAAGCGGTGGTCATCAGATTGCAGAAGGCGTTGGTTTGGTTGGTGATCTGCCAAGAATGGCGAATGGGGGCGGTGTAGCCTGCGGTGCGAATCATGATTTCGGCCCCTTTGTAAGCGCATTCCCGCGCCATTTCGGGGAACATGCCGTCGTGACAAATGATCAAGGCCAGGGTGCTGCCGTTTGGCCCGTCGCAAACAGGAATGCCGATGTTGCCGGGTTCCCAGGGTTCAACGGGCACCCAGGGATGGAGCTTGCGGTAGTACAGCTTGATCTCCCCGTGATCGTCAATAATCAGACCGCTGTTGTAGGGGTTGCCGTGGGGGTTGAATTCCATGATGGAAAAGCAGCCCCAAATCTGGTGGGTTTGGCAGGCTTGGCGAAAGGCGGCGACTTCTGGGCCATCCATGCGGCACATGATGTCGGGGTTGGTGTCCATGGAGAGACCGTGGAGGGCATATTCCGGGAACACCACCAGATCCATGGCGGGCAGGTTGCGGCGGGCTTTGCCGACTAGTTCAACGATTCGCTGGGTTTGGGCGGCGAGATCTTCCGGGGTTTCGACCACGGGATTCTGTAGCTGCACCAGTCCGAGTACGACTCCGTTGGGGGATTTATTCAGGCCACCGAGTCCGGACATTGTTCAGTCTCCTTGTCTAAGTGATTGGCTAAATTGCTTGGCTAAATGCGGGTCTAACTAGCTGACTTAGCGGACAGCTTCGACTTCTTTGCTGGCGATATAGGCTCGCCAGCCGCCCCAGGGGGTAATCTCGGTGCCGCGATCGCAGCAAATAGCTTCTCCCAGCACCCCCAGCACCGTTTCCCTAGTGATCAGCTCAACCTTGCCGATACATAGACCGGGCGGTTCCTGTTGCAGCAGGTCAATTAAGCCCGCCCCTGGGACGGCCCAGAGTTCAACTGCGATCGCACTGCCGTTGGCTTCAACCCGCTGCATGGCGGGATAGCGGTCTTGAATTGACCAGAGCCGATAAACAGGCTGAGTTTGGGTTTCGCAGATAAAGGTGGCTCCAACTCGCTGCAAGTTGCCATTGAGTTCGAGGCCGCGCATCAGGGTGCCGTTGACGGCTAGGCGGTAAGAATCGGGAGAACGGGAGTCTTCTTGTAATGCGGTCATCATCACTCAGTCGTGTCACGCCCAAAAAACTTGAGTTGAAATCTTGCGCCGGGATCTTGCGCCGGAGTCTGGCGGTGAAGAAAATGTGCCCTAATCCTGGGATTGTCCGAGGGCTCCGGGAGCCCCGGAAAGCTGACGGCGGGGGGAACAGGTGAACACCATAATCAGCAGGGTCAGAATGTAGGGCGAGGCATTGAACAAGTAGTAGTAAGCGTCAATGCCCACCGATTGCAGCGCCGGGCCAATGGCTTGGGCACCCCCAAACAGCAGCGACGCATACAGACACTGGCGAGGGTTCCAGCGAGCGAAGATTACCAAGGCTACCGCCATCAAGCCCTGACCACTAGAGATGCGTTCGCTCCAAATGCCGGGGTAGTACAGCGATAAATAAGCGCCGCCGACCCCAGCTAAAAAACTGCCCGCCATGATGCTAAACAACCGCACCTTGAAGACTGAGATGCCCATGGCCCGGGCTGCATCGGGGCTGTCGCCCACGGCTCTGACGAGCAAGCCCCAGCGGGTAGCGCGGAAAAACCAGGTCATCAAGGGTGCGATCGCAACTCCCAGCAAAAACAGGGGAGACACCCGCAGGGCAGATTCAAGCTGGGGGCTCTGGCTCCAGGCCCCAAAGGCGATAGAAGGGAGCTGGGGCGCAGCAGGCTGAATGTAGGGCTTGCCAAAAAAGAAGGCCAGCCCGCTGCCGAAGATAATCATGGCAATCCCCACCGCAATGTCATTCACCCGGGGTTGCTGGGCCAACCAACCATGAATCAGCCCTAGGCCCATGCCAGCGACCCCCGCCGTGATTACCCCGAGCCAGGGAGATCCGGTAAGGAAAGATACGGCATAGGCACTCATCGCCCCCATCAATAACGTGCCTTCTAACCCCAGATTGATTTTGCCGCTCTTTTCGGTCAGGCATTCCCCCAAACTGACAAACAGGAACGGGGCACTCCCCCGCAGGGTTCCAGCAATGATGGCCAGGGGAACGCCCCACCATCCCAAAGCATCAGTTGCCATTGTGTTGAAGTCTCCTTGATGACATGGATGAACAGCGGTGGGGACGGTTAAACTAGAGGCCCAATTGGGGCTGGAGGCGGGACAGGCTGCCGCCGGAACCGTTGCATCAAGCCAGACAACCGCCCCTGCAATGAGTCGCCGTAGAGCACACTCAAAAAGACAATGCCTTGAAACACCAGCACCGTGGCATCCGGTAAGCTGTGGGCCCGTTGTAGAATGCCGCCACTGGCCAAAATGCCGCCCAGTAAGAGGGCAACCACCGTGGCCGCAATCGGGTTTTGACGGGCAATAAACGCCACTAAAACGCCGCTGTAGCCATAGCCCGCATTCAGGGCGGCATTAGCCCGACCGTGGATCGCGGCCACTTCGACCATGCCAGCCAGTCCAGCGCAGGCTCCGCCCAGGAAGCAAATGATCAAGGTGAGCTGACCCACGGGCAATCCGGCAATCTTGGCCGCCCGCAGGTTGCCCCCAGTGGTGCGCGCCGCAAACCCAAAGGTGGTTCGCTGGATCAGGAAATAGGCAATGCCGCAGGCCACTAAGCCAAAAATCAACCCATAGTGAACTCGGCTGCCCGGCAAGTTCCCCAGCATATGTACTGCCGGAATCGGATAGGTCGCCGGATTATTCAGGGAGCTAGGGTCTTTAAGCGGGCCATTGATCAAGTGGTTGAGCAATGCGATCGCAATGTAGTTCAGCAGCAAGCTGCTAATGGTTTCATTCACCGCCCGGTAGTGGCGCAAAGCGCCGACCAACGCAATCCACAGACCGCCCAACCCCATTGCTGCCAGGGCCATGCCGATCTGCACGACGGGCGAAGCAGCCCCCCAGTCAGACAGGGCCAGCCCACTGACCACTGCGGCCAAGCCGCCCATGACAATCGCCCCCTCATTGCCAATGATCACCAGTCCCAAACGGGCCGGTAGGGCTGTACAGAGGGAACTCAGCATCAGGGGCGAGGCTTGGGTCAAGGTGTTTTGAAACGAGCTCCAACTGCCAAAAGCCGCGCGATAAATCGAGTGATAGACCCCAAAGGGGTTGGCCCCCGCCAGGGCGCAGAACCCGCCAAAGATTATCAGGGCGGCCAGCAGTGACCCCAAGGGAATATACAGGTTTGCAAGCGATCTGCGTAGGCTGTCAGTCATGGCATCTAGGGGAGATTTCTGAAGATTTCAAAGCCAAAACGAGTCACGTTAGAGCGCGTTAGCTGCGCGGGCGTCATCCTTAGCTGACACTGCCGCTGACCCCCTCAATCAGCCAGTCCATTTGCTCTAGTTCAATGGCCGTCTGCCCCAAGGCTTCGTTCTGGGCCACTACCGTATTGCCCCGGTTGTCCTGGATTTCTCCGGCATAAATCACCAGATCGCCAGACAGCAGCCCTGCCTTAGCGTCCTCTGCCTCCTGCTTTGCGGTATCGCTCACCGCCGAGCCGTAGTCCGATAGCTTGACAAACCCATCGCCAAGACCGCCGCGAACTAGATGGGGAATGCCGCCATTCATCAGGGTTTTGCCCTCTTGGAGCCAAGTAATGTAGTTCCGGTAAACACTTGTCCAGTCCCACTCAGCTCCAGTCAGGTATCCATTGGGAGCCAGTTCAGCTTGGCTGGCGTGGTACCCCGAGGAAAACACCCCGCGCCGTTCCGCTGTTTCAATCACCACCCTGGGACTATCCACATGGCAGGTCAGCACATCAACCCCCTGGTCGATCATGCTGTTGGCGGCTTCGGCTTCGCGCACCGGTGCAGCCCAATCTCCGGTGAAAATCACCTGGGTGGTCACGCTGGGGTCAACGCTGCGCGCCCCTAAGGTAAAGCTGTTGATATTGCGCAACACCTGGGGAATGGGGATGGCCCCGATAAATCCCAGGCGCTTGGTTTCTGAGGTGTGGGCAGCCACAATCCCGGCAATGTACTGGGCTTCGTCAATGTAGCCAAAGTAGCTGCCGACATTATCCGGATGAACCCCTTCTTCATACAGCCCGCCGCAGTGGAAGAACTGCACGTCAGGGAATTCTTCCGCCAAGCTGAGCACATGGGGCTCAAAGTAGCCAAAAGACGTGGCAAAAATGACTGAAGCCCCATCCAGGTCAATCATGCTGCGCATGGTTTCTTGCACGGCCTGGGTTTCGGGCACGTTGGCTTCGTCAAAAGCGCTCAGATTGGGCACATCCGCTAACCCATCTCGACCTTGGGCATGGGCTTGGTTATAGCCATAGTCATCCCTGGGGCCGACATAGACAAAGCCAGCGGTTAGGGTGTCAGTCCCGTCATCGGCAATTGGGCTATCGCCACAGCCTCCCAGTTTCACGGTCAGTCCAAAGGCGCTGGTGGCTAGCAGTCCTCGCAACACTTGGCGGCGGGTCACGGATAAGGCCGGGGTAGCCATAGAACACTCTCCTTCAGGCAATGGGGAAAACAGACTGGAATGATTAGGCTGAGCCTATCAGCCCTGCCCCAACCATTAGGTTCGGTCAAGGTGCGAAAAATGGCCGAACCAGAACCGTCTGGGCGGGCGGTTCCGCCGAACTGTTGCAGAGGTAACAAAGTGCCGCCCCGTCCTTAACTAGGATTAGCTCTGTGAGCCTCGGCAAAAGCCTTGCCTGGTCGTAGTTTCAGGAGTTTGAGTAAATTTGAACACATCCCTGATGATGTCGCCCCCATGACTTCTGCTGTGCCTGCCACCATGACGGATGATGATGCGATCGCACTGGTGGAACAGGTGCTACTCGCTGACGGAAGCACGGGGCTGAGTTCCCTCCAGGCCAGCATTATTCGTCATGCTTGGTGCGATCGCACCTACTTTGATTTAGCCGTTGAAGTGGGGTATGAACTGGGCTACATCAAACAGGTAGGGGCAGACCTGTGGCAAACCTTATCCCGCATCCTGGAAGAACCGGTCGGGAAGCGCACCCTCAAAGCTGTCTTGACCCGGTATCACGCTGCCCATCTCCGCCCTGGATCCCCTGACAACCTCGTCTCTACTGCGGATATTGCGCTGCCAAAGGTCTCCTGGGGAGAAGCCATTGATGCCAGCCGCTTCTACGGTCGAACCGCTGAACTCAGTCAACTACAGGACTGGATTGAGCAAGATCGCTGTCGCCTCGTTGGGGTGTTTGGCATGGGGGGGATCGGGAAAACCACCCTGTCAGCCAAGCTAGTTCAGCACCTGCAAGGGGAATTTGAGGTCGTCGTCTGGCGCTGCCTGCGCAACAATCCACCGGTCACCGAGCTGCTCCAAGACCTGCTGCAGATCATCGCCCCACCCCAAGCTTATGGAGACAATGCCAGGCCAACCTTTGATACCTTGCTGCGATCGCTTCTAGACGGGCTGCGCCGCCACCGCTGTTTATTGGTGCTGGACAACTTTGAAACCCTGCTGCGACCTGGAGATGTCACCGGCACCTATCAACCCGGCTACGAAACCTACGGTCAGCTACTGCACAGCCTCAGTAGTACCCTGCATCAAAGCACCGTTCTCGTGACCAGTCGAGAAAAACCTAGGGAAATAGCGACCCAAGCAGGCGCAACCCTACCAGTGCGATCCCTGCGACTCCAGGGGGTATCGCCCCAAGTCGGGCGCGCTTTATTAGCAGACCAAGGTCACTTCAACGGCGACGCCCAAGACTGGCATAACCTGGTCAACCACTATTCTGGCAACCCTCTGGCCCTCAAAATGGTGGCCCCAATCATTCAGGACTTTTTTGCCGGACAGCTTAGCCCGTTTACCCAGGCGCTAACCCAGGGAGAAGCGGTGTTTAGCGATATTCGAGCCCTGCTGGCCAGCCAAATTGGGCGTCTGTCCTCCCTAGAGCAGCAGGTCATGGTTTGGCTAGCCATCCATCGAGAGCCGGTTACCCTGCCTCAACTGCGAGCCAACTTGATCACCCCCCTAGCCTTAGGCGATCTAATTGCTACGCTAACGGCCCTCGAACGCCGTTCTTTGCTGGAGCGCGACGCTTACCTGAGTTCAGTAGGGCAAAGCACAGGGCAAAGCACGCAGTTCCGGCTCCAGCCTGTCGTCCTGGAATATTTAACAAACTGGTTGGTGGATCGAGTCAGCCAAGAGCTCCAGCATTCTGACGGTGAAGCGGTTCTGTTGCACGCCCATGCCCTAATTTTGGCCCAAGCGAAAGACTACATCCGCCAGACCCAGACCCGACTCATCCTGCACCCCATCCTCCAGCGTCTACTGGGCCAGCACAGTCCCCAAACCCTGGCAGCGCAATTGCGCCAGCGGCTCAATCTCTGGCGTAAGCAGGGCCGTCAGAGCTATGCCAGCGGCAATGTCTTAAACCTGTTGCAGCAGTTGCCCATCAGTCTGCATGGTTGGGACTTTTCCGGCCTCACCCTTTGGCAAGCCTATCTCCAAGAAAGCAGTCTCCAGTACAGCAATTTCGCCCGGACTGACCTGTCTCGGGCTGTATTCAAGCACACCTTTAGCCAGGTGCTGTCTGTCGCCTTCAGTCCCGACGGACAGCTCCTGGCCGCAAGCGATATCAGCTATGAAATTCACGTCTGGCGAGTGGCCGATGCCCAACCCCTGCTGACGCTGAAAGCCCAAGACGGTTGGTGTTGGTCTGTGGCAATTAGCCCCAATAACCAACTCTTGGCAAGCAGCGCCAACGGCACGGTGGATTTGTGGAATCTGGTCACCGGGGAACGCTGCGGCCAACTGCAAGGCTCCTCGGGTCGGGTGTTCTCTCTGGCCTTCAGTCCCGACGGTCGATTTCTGGCCTGCGGGGGCGAAGATCACCAGATTTGGGTCTGGTCAGTGCAGCAGCAGACCCTACTGCACTGTTTGGCTGGTCACCAGGACGAAGTCCGGTCGGTGGCCTTCGCGCCCCAGGGCTATCTTCAGCCCGGTCAATCCCTAACCCGCAGCTTGGCTCACCATCAACTGGCAAGCGGGAGCTATGACGGCACAATTCGGCTGTGGAACTTGGAGACCGGGATTGGAGAGGCAATTCCCACCTTATCGAAAGTCTGGTCAATTGCTTTTAGTCCTGATGGTCAAACCCTCGCGAGTGGCCAGCATGATGGCTCCATAGGCTTGTGGCGGGTAGCCAGCAAAACTGAAATTCGTCGCCTGCATAGCCATACTGAGCCAGTCCGTTCTGTCGCTTTTCGACCCGATGGCCGCTGCCTAGCCAGTGGCAGTCAAGACCGATCTATCCGCCTATGGGACTGGCCTAGTGGACAATTGAACTGGGTGTTACAAGGCCATACAAGCTGGGTTTCTAAGATTGCCTTTAGCCCTGATGGTCGCACCCTGGCCAGCAGTAGCGAAGATCAGTCGGTGCGGTTGTGGGATAGCCAGGGGAAGAAAACCTTGCGGGTGCTGCAGGGCTACAACGGTGGTATCTGGTCAGTGGCCCTCACCCCCGACGGCACCCATCTTGTCAGCGGTGGCCAAGACCGCCAGGTGCGGCTCTGGTCAAGGGTCAGCCCTGGTGTGCCCCAAGCTTTGAGCGGGAATCAGGGGTGGGTACTTTCGGTGGCGGTCAGTGCAGACGGGCGCTGGATTGCCAGCGGCGGCGAAGATTGCACCGTGCGTCTCTGGGATCGGCAGACCGGGGAATTGGTCACCACTTGGTCAGAACACAGTCACGAAGTTTGGTCGGTTGGGTTTTGTCCCGACCGTGCCCTACTTGTGAGCAGCAGCCTGGATGGCACGCTTCGGCTGTGGTCAACCGAAACCCACACCTGTATCGGGGTACTACAAGGCCATGAAGGCGGGATCTGGAGCGCTGCCATTAGCCCCGATGGTCGGCGTGCAGCCAGCGGCAGTCAGGATCAAACGGTGCGAATTTGGGATTTAGATCGCCAAGTCTGCGTCCAGACCCTGGCCTGTAAGGGGATGTGGGTGCGAGGAGTGGCCTTTAGCCCCGATGGTCGCTTCTTAGTGAGTACAGGCTCCAATGGCTACATCATGCTGTGGGACATCAAGTTGAATCAATGCACGGTACTTGGCACCCACGACAGCCTGGTGCTATCAACGGCTTTTAGCCCCGATGGAGCATGGCTAGCGACCTGTAGCGGCGATACCCACATCAAGCTGTGGCACCTCAAAACCCGACGCTGTCATCAAACCTTGGTGGGCCACCATAAGTGGGTGCGCCATCTTTGCTTTAGTGCCGATGCTCAACAGTTAATTAGCTGTAGTCAAGATGGAACGATTCGGGTCTGGCAACGACAAGTTGGATCGGATGGCCCGATTTACCGTTGCGATCGCATTCTACGAATGCCCCGCCCCTATGAAGGGATGGACATTACTAACGCCACGGGTCTAACAGCAGCCCAAAAAGGCGCTTTGATTACACTTGGAGCTCAGGAAACACTCCCCGAAAATGGCCCCAGGCTCAGGCAAGGGGGGCTCACAAGTAACCCACACGATAACCTGCTTGACTGACGAAAGTTGAGGTGAAGCGGTCTACAACGCTTAGAGCGCAGTTCATCCAGGGATTTGACAGCAGAGAAGGGAACCGGCATCCTCAAGCTCAGATACCACTCAGAAACCGAGGATGCCATGAAAAACGGTTCCCCACTTCACCATTCCCTCTCTGCTTAGCTCGGTCAAGCCTGCACGGACTGGGCTCACCTCACCCACTTAGAATCTATCCGAAAACGGATGGCCTCAAGGCTGCCTAGCGATAGCGTGAAAGTGTAACCAAGACTACTGCTATGACGACCACCCCTGAAATTAGCCCTCGATATCAAGTCCCTGATGCATTGTGGGAAAGGCTCCAGCCCTTGATTCCAGAAGAGCCGCCGAAATCCAAAGGTGGACGACCTCGGATGGATGACCGTCAGGCCTTAGACGCCATTTTCTATGTCATGTTCACTGGCTGTCAGTGGAATGCTTTGCCCCAGAGTTTAGGGGCCTCCAGCACGGTTCATGACCGCTTTCAAGAGTGGCAAGCTAATGGCACCTTTGCCCGCTTTTGGCAGGCGGGCTTGGCAGAATATGCCGAGACTGAAGGG
>PXDR01000572.1 GCA_003566335.1 Cyanobacteria bacterium T3Sed10_344R1 | reverse complement strand
TAGGCGAGGGCTTGCAACAGGTAAATGCGATCGCGATAGCCCAGCAGCGTCTTCAGCACCAGACCCGGAAACTGATTGTCGGGCAAAATCCCTCGGGCGTCCCAGAGGGCTGGCCCCAAAATGCAGGACTGCTGGCCGCCCCAACATAAATCCGTAGTGTTGGGATCAAGCTGGCTGATGGCGTAAAACGCCGCATCCAGGTTCTTCAGCCCCGAAATCACCAGACCGCCGACAATCAGCAGCAGCAGCACCCCCATCACCTGAAAGAACTGCTTGAGGTTCACCCGTATTCCCCAGCGGAACAAAGCCAAACCAATGGCGGTTGCGCCCAATAAGCCTGCGATCGCACCCCCAATCGCCGCTGCCCCCTGGCGAAAGTTGGTGAAAAGAAACAGCACCGTTTCAAACCCTTCTCGCAGCACGGCAATACAGACCAGGCTAAACAGGTTCCAGCCCGCCCCTTCGTCTTTGCCTAAGGCGGTGATCACCTCCCCTTCTAAGCTGGCCTTGAGGGCGCGGGACTGCCGGGTCATCCACAGCAGCATCCAGCTCAGCATTAAAATCGCGACGCTGCAAAATAGGGTATTCAGCAGCGGATCCACCACGGCCTCCAAACTCGGCAGCACGCGCCGCACCCGGTTAAAGCCCTGGCTGAGCAGGAGCCCCATCAGCACACTGCCCACCAGCCCCGCCCCCACGCCGCCGTAGACCCAGCGGTTGAGCTGAGACTGGTTGGCCTTACTGAGGCAGGCCAGCACGATCCCCACCACGAGGGCCGCTTCTACCCCTTCGCGCAGGGTGATCAAAAACGTCGGTAGGGCATTGGAGATCAGCATGGGGAAAGCCAGGAAAAAACACCGTCAGGACTTGAGACCAATTTCAGCTAAGCGCTGCTGCAGGTATTGCCCTGCTGTCAGGTTGGGATAGCGGGGGACACCGCCACTGCGGGCGATGCAGTTGGGGCGGGGAGACAGGTCGGTTTCGGGGCGGGGATGAACGAAAAAGGGGAGGGAAAATCTGCTGCGATCGCCAGGACTCAACCCAGACGGCTCATCTTCCTCCAGTGGGGTCACCACTCGGTGAGTCGTGCTTTTGAAAATGCCGTTGCTGAGGTTTTGCAGCATATCCCCCGTATCGACAATGATCTGTCCAGGCTGGGCGATGACGGGCAGCCAACTACCGTCCCGCTGCTGCACCTCCAACCCTGGCCCTGTGGCGGTGCAGAGTAGGGTAATGGCGTTGATGTCTTCATGGGGGGCCGCCCGCAGACTGTGGGCAGCCGTAGTCTGGGGAACTGGGGGATA
The DNA here is from genome assembly GCA_003566335.1 of Cyanobacteria bacterium T3Sed10_344R1. GTDB lineage: Bacteria > Cyanobacteriota > Cyanobacteriia > Phormidesmidales > Phormidesmidaceae > PXDR01. Next base: position 8,242 of record PXDR01000572.1, on the reverse strand, counting down.
GTGAATCACCCGCAAAATCGTGTCGCCGCCCTGCACCTGATGGCGTAGCAGTTGCCGGGGCTGGTCGAGATAGAGGGCGCAAGCCTCCAGCAGCACCACTGCGCAGTCGTCTAACTGCTGGTATAGCGCCTGCATGGTGGTCTGAAACTGCGGCACTTCCTCAGGCCACAGGTTAGCGGGGAGGTGGGGTAACTCCGGATGGGGATCACGCCCCACATGCCAAAACTCCTTCAAATCCGGCACGGGATAGTCCTTGGCATGTTCGCGACCCAGGGGGACAAACCCCCGCTGACCGTGGAGTTCAGGCTGCTCGTAGCCCTGCTTCACGGCGTCTGGTAGGGCAAAGAAAGCGGCGGCAGCCTCGTAAGCAGCCTGAATCAGCTTGGGATCAACTGGGGAATGGTCAAGGGCAAAAAAGCCAACCTCAGCCAACGCCTGCCCTAAATCCGCCACAAATGCCTGCTGCTGCTTCGCTGTGCCAGCAGCAAACTGCGAAAAATCCAGAACGGGCAGGGTTGCGGTGGACATGGTTGGGGATTTCAGGCTCCTCCCAAAGTGCATCGAACCAAGGGGCGTTGAGCTCAGGGCGTTGCACCAAGGGCGTCAGGCCAAGTGCATTAAGCCAAGAACCTTACAGGCCGCGACTGGGACGAGGCGCTGGTTGACTATCTTGGCCACCTACTCTGGTGTCCGCTGTAGCTCTGGCTGTTCTTCAGGCAAGATCGCCCCTTCTACCGGGCAGACCTGAAGGCAAATGCCGCAGTCGATGCAGGTGGCAAAGTCGATCCAGTACCAGTCAGTGCCCTTGGTGTTTTTATCTGGGCCTTCATGGATGCAGGCTACGGGGCAAGCATCAACGCAATCGGCGACGCCTTCGCAGACGTTGGTGACAATGGTATGGGGCACGGTAGGTTAAGTCTCGCTAAGCTCCTTTCCTAGCCTACCGTTCCTGACCAGAAAACTGGCTAATTCCGCCGATTTCCCGGTTGTGTTGACTTGTTGACTTAAGTTGACCGGGTTGGTCTGCGGGTTGAGCTAGAGATTGCCCGGCTCAGTCAAGGCTTCGATTTCGGGCAATCCTTCTGCCGAAATCCAGGCGATGCGGTCAATGTTCCGGCGGCGGGCAATGGCGCGAATCTCTTCCGGGCTGCGATCGGGGTCTAGCTCGACTTCGACCCGCACGAGGGCCGCTGCTTCGCGGATTTTCTGGGCCTGGGCAAAGGCGGCAGCGGTGGCCTGGGGCACCGTGGGCACCACCAGCCAATCGCTCCGGGGAGACGCCGCAGGCAGTTGAGCGCTAGTCAGCAGCAGTTGATGCAGGGTCTCTAGGTTGAGGGAAAAGCCAATGCCGGGAAAGGTTTTGCCCTGGGGATGGAACACGCCCAGCAGGTGATCGTAGCGACCGCCTTGGCCGAGCACCTGATAGCCTGCGTCGCTATGGCCCACCACTTCAAAGACAATGCCGGTGTAGTAGTCGAACGACTGAATCAGGCTGAGGTCAAGGATGACCCGGTCAGCTCCGGCGGCTCCAGCGGCGCGCAGGGTGTCTATCAGGCTCTTGAGCCGGTTGACGATGGCTTGCTGGGCTGGATTCAGGTTGAGCTGCCCCACCTGTTGCAGCACGTCCTCGGGGCGACCCCGCAAATCCATCAACAGCATGGCCCGCTGGCGCAGGTCGTCGCTGAGGTCTAAGGTCTCTAGGGCGAGGGGATCTAGGGTTGCGATCGCACTTCTAACCGCCTGCCGCACCGTAGGGTCAAATACCGACAGCAGGGATTGGGTTAACCCCGCCTCGCCCAAAATAATTTGGGACTCACTCAACCCCAGCAGATTGAGACAGTCCGTGAGCAGCAGCAGGATTTCAGCATCCGCCGTCCCGCTAGCGGCCCCAAGCAGCTCTACCCCCGCCTGGTAATACTCTTGCTGGCCGCCATGGCTCCCCTGGGGCGACTGCCGAAACACATTAGCGCTGTAGTAAAGCCGCTGGGGATAGGTCACCGTCGCCAGCCGAGTCACCACCGCCCGAGCCACCGAAGCCGTCAACTCAGGCCGCAGCCCCAGCCGTTGACTGCCGCTGCCCTGGAGCTCAATCACCGTAGAGCGGTCAATTGCGCCCCCAGCCATCAAGGTCTCTAGATACTCAACCGTCGAGGTGATAATGCGGTGATAGCCCCAGCGCTGAAACCCTTGCTCTAGGCGATCTTCAATCCAGCGTTTCTGAGCTACATCCAGGGGCAGCAAGTCCCGTGCGCCGACGGGCGGTTGGTAAATCATGACCGTGTTGTTAAGTCTGTTCGAGGAGTCTATAGCCAGCCTACGGCAAAGGGGCCACCGTCAACCCAGCCCACCCCCCGAACTTCGCCGCCCTACTTCTTCTTGCCGCCAAACAGCCCAAACAGCCCGCCCTTCGATTTTTCAGCTTTGCCAGCTTGACCGCCCCCAGTTTTGCGCTCCACGCTCTTTTTCACCATGGCTCCGAGCTGGTTCTCAGGATCTAGGTCTAGAGCCTTATTGCTGTGGATCTTGGCCATAGTAGACTGCCCCGCCTTGAGGTAGGCATTGGCCAAATGACTGTGGCAGTCTGCATTGGTTGGAAACGACTTCACCGCTTCCCGCAGCTCTAGAATCGCCCGGGAAAAATCTTTCCGCATCTCAAATTCCTTGGCCCGGTTGAGATAGCCTTCCGCCAAATTCCGCCGTCGGGGGGTCGCTGCCGGTGGGGGTGCCGCCGCCCCAGCCGCTGGAGCCGCCCCATTCGTCGGCGCAGCTCCAGCAGTTGCGGCGGTCGCCGGGGCCGCTGCGGGCGCAGATCCCCCACTGGCACTGCCAGACTTCCGCATTAAGTAAACGGCGTTCAGCTCACTGATTTTGCCGATGATTTCCGGCACGTCGTCCAGGGACTCATACTGCTGATCCACCAGCGCTTTCAGCGCCGTGTTGTAGGCGTGATCAACATTGTTGCTTTTCGCCAGGGCTTGCGCCGCCTCAGTTTCCAGCACCAGGTTATTTTGACGGCTAAGCTGCTGCCCCTGCATACGCAGCACGACTTGATATTCCGAAGACTCTTTCTCCTGACTCAGCTTTTCGTAAGCTGGGTTGACCATTTTGGAGAGCAGTTCGCTAGCCTGCTGCTTCTCGGTATCGGATGCGCCTGACAGACTGTCAGGGTGGAGCTTGCGGGCGATTTTCAGATAGCGTTTACGAACTTGCTTCGGTTCTGCTTCTAAAGAAATGCCCAAAATCGCGTGGTAATCGGTGAGGTCGAGCTTGAACAGTCCTTGAGCGATGTCCATAGATACTGATGAGGGGAGTAGGGAGAGGTGATTATCGCGGGTTTCCCTGGCTGGCAAGATTTTTATAGTCTACTCGCACCGCCAGGGTTTATCTACGGGTGTGAACCAGAACGAGCGGGGATAAAGAATTTACGCTCCTCCTCAGGCTCGGTTGATTCCGAGATAGCCCTAACTAAATGTTCTTAGTCTAAAGACAAAATTCCGTAAATTCACGGAAAGATTTTGACTTAATTTTGCCACCAGGCTCAATCTGGGGCTGGGGCTACGGCGAGCCTCTACTGAGGAAGCTTTCTCCGGGGCTTTAAATCTGCTTCAGAAAGGCGGGTCAGAGCAACTTGGGGCTAATGGGTCGGAGGAGCAAACTGGGGCAACGGCTTCACCTGAGCCAGCTCGTGGCTGAGGGCATCGTGGAGATGACCATTAGTGGCGAGAATCCGCCCAGAGGTGAGGTCAAAGGGGGTTTGGTCATAGGCAGTCACCCGGCCTCCAGCTTCTTCCACCAGCACCACCCCAGCCGCTAGGTCCCAAGGGGACAGGCCCCGCTCCCAATAGCCATCCAGACGACCGCAGGCCACATAGGCCAAGTCAATCGCGGCGGATCCCCCGCGACGCACCCCCTGGGTGAGGTGAGTCAGGTGGCAAAATTCGGCGTAGTTGTTATCAATGGTTTCCCGGCGGTCGTAGGCAAAGCCGGTCACCAGTAGGCTGTCGGCCAGCTTAGTCCGGGTTGACACCTGAATTGGGCGACGGTTGCGGGTAGCCCCCAAGCCCTTAGCCGCCCGAAACAGCTCGTTGTGGAACGGGTCAAAGATCACGCCTAAACTGGGGACACCATCAACCATCAATCCAAGAGAAACCGCCGAAAAGGGGTACTGATGGGCAAAGTTGGTGGTGCCGTCCAGGGGATCAATGGCCCATTGGTAGGTGCTGGCCTGGTCTCCTTGTAACCCTGATTCCTCAGCCAGGATGCCGTGGTCTGGCAGGTGCCGATTGAGCACCTTCAATACGGCAGCTTCAGCCGCTTTGTCGGCAGCCGTTACCAGGTCACCAGCGCGGCCTTTTTCAGCAATGTCGTCATCGCCCAAGTTGCCAAAGAAAGATTGCAGCAGATCGCCTGCAGACAGCGCCGCTTCCGTGGCGATATCTAGAAAGGTTTGGAGAGTATCAGGGCTTGGAGTTGCCATAAAAAAGCAGGGAAAGGATTATATCCGCCAAGATCAAGGATCACCGCCATTCCGTCAAGGCAACGCCCACAAGCCAGCAATTCTCATTTTGGGAAGTGTGCCGTTCGCCCTGAGCTTGTCGAAGGCCATAACCCTATGCTGTAGACGCAGAAACAGGCTTCGACGAGCTCAGCCTGACCGGTGCCATCTTCTCTCAGAAACCATAATGAAATGAGAATTGCTGCCAACAGCCAACAGCTAACGGCCAATAGCTAACAGCCCTCCTAACTCCCCCTCCCCTGCCGCCGAAAGTCCGCCGCCGTTTGCCGCAGTGGCTGGTCAGGATTCCAAATTCCGTACCCCATAACTCGGGCCTGGTCTTGACTGCGTTGGAGTAGGTCGGCGTAGTCGGGATGGGCAAAGTCGGGGTTAATGTAGGCATGGCCAGCAGCCACCATGGCCTGATTGAGCAGTTGTTCTCCGGCCCAGACGTAGGCCCAGCGGATGCGGCTGTCAGGGTTTGGGTCGCTGACAATGCGGGCGGTGATGATGCGATCGCGGGTCAAGTCGCGTAAGGCTTGGCGGGCGGCTGGCCCCCAGGGCTGTTGTTTGCTGTCGGGGACTTCAATGCCAGCCAGTTTAATCACGGGGGCGAGGCCGCTGGTGCCCGCTTGCAGGACTTCAAAGGTTTGGCCGTCCCAAATGGTTGCGATCGCAACCGGCTGACCGCTCACAGGGGGAGCCGCTTGGCAACTGCCTAGGCTGAGGGTGCCAATGAGCAGGACAGCAGGTAGGAGGGGGATGATGTGCGATCGCAGTTTCCCGTATTGCAGTTTCCCGATCTGCGGGCTAATCTTCGTCAATCGGCAGGCCAAAGCGTACCTTGCCCTTGCCAAAGTAGCGGCCAAACTGCTGCTCATAGACCTCGTCTTCGTCCTGGGTTTCTACTTCTAGATCAGAACAGGGATAGCTAACGCAGAGCAGCGCATAGCCCTGCTGCCGCAGTTCTGGAGAGAGACCCATGGCTTCGGGCTGATATAGCTCCCCCGATTTGACTCGCACAGCGCAGGTGGTGCAGGCTCCATTCCGACAGGCAAAGGGCAGCTCAACCCCTTGATTTTCGGCAGAGTGAAGAATGTAGCGATCTTCTGGCACCTGAACCGTGTGAAAGGTGTCCTGCTGACGGTAGTGGATGCGGACTTGGTGAGAGGGAACTTGGGGAGAGGTCATAGCAGGCAAGGACGGCCAACGAACACGACTAAATTGACTGGGCCGTTAACCCAACCGGGTTAACTGAGCTCTGGGATCATCTTGGCAAAAAGCTTGAGATCTTGGCAGCGTCTAGCGCTGCTGGAAACGGCGAGTATCAGTTCTCCCAGTTGCGGCGAGTCCATCCTCTCACGAAAAAAATGAGAAATTCCGCCGCTGAAGCTGAGAGCGGTCAAGATTTCTGATACGATAACGAATCGTGAGATCAACTGACTTTTACTGCTTCCATTGGCCGGTCTCAAGAACGGCTTAGGGAGCTGGTTACGGTCAGTCCCACGTGAATTCAGTCAAGACAACTGAAGACTGAATCCCCTGGAGAGGTGGCCGAGTGGTTGAAGGCGCAGCACTGGAAATGCTGTTTAGGGGTAACTCTAACGAGGGTTCGAATCCCTCCCTCTCCGTTTTTAATCAAATGCTATTCCTGGGCTAGGGCGTAGCCTAAACTAGGGCATAAGGAAAGAGTCGGCGAGGTGGTTGCGGGCAAAGAGTCGTTTGACTGGCTGCCTGAGGAAAGTCCGGGCACCCGAAAGATCAGACTTGCTGGGTAACGCCCAGTGCGGGCGACCGTGAGGAGAGTGCCACAGAAACATACCGCCGATGGGGTTCGGGGCTTGCCCTGGCCCACAGGTAAGGGTGCAAGGGTGCGGTAAGAGCGCACCAGCAGCATCGAGAGGTGCTGGCTCGGTAAACCCCGGTTGGGTGCAAGGTCGAGGGGCCACGGTTGATCTTTTACCGGCCCCGATTTTGTGAACCGCTTGAGGCGTCTGGAGACAGACGTCCCAGATAGATAACCGCCCTGGGGCGGCTTGGGGCAACCCACCGCCGCAGAACAGAACCCGGCTTATGTCCGGCTCTTTCCTTACCCCTTGGGGCGTTTCGGGACAATGGCTGAACGAGAGGATGGCTGAGCAGGTTTCTGGGCAGGTTGCCTTTGGCCGAGCTGCGGCGGGTTGGGCGGTAGCAGGTTGTGTCGCCGAATTGCGATTGAGTCGGATTAGCGTTTGAGTGGGGGGATCGGGGTCTGGTGTCTAGGGTTGCACCGGAAAGACAGCGGCAGTTGATGCTGCTGATGGGGCAGTTGGGGCTGCCGATGGATCCAGATGGCGAAACCGCCTTGGGCGTGCCGCTGGATTGGGAATTGCTGGATATGGCCCTGACCCATGCCTCGGTGTCGGCCCAGGTGAACTACGAGCGCCTAGAGCTTTTGGGTGATTCGGCGTTGCGGCTGGCGGCCACGGAATATTTGATGGTGCTCTATCCCCAGGCAACGGTGGGGGAGCTGTCTATGGTGCGATCGCGGCTGGTGAGTGATACAACGCTGGCGACGTTGGCCCAAGCGTTTAATCTGCGCCACTACCTGCGGCTGTCGGTGGCAGCAGCAGCGGACAAGACTGCCACCCAGTCGATTTTGGCAGATGCCCTAGAGGCGATTTTGGGGGCGTTCTACACCATGACCGAAGACCTGCAGCTGATTCGCCCTTGGCTGACGCCCCATCTGCATGAGCTGGCGCTGACGGTGCAGGCCAATCCCCTCAAGGAGAATGCCAAGAGTGCGCTACAGGAGCTGACCCAGGCCCGCTACCAAACTCGGCCCGAATACCAGGTGGTTGAGCTAAATCAGGAGCCAGGATGTGCCACTCGATTTCAGGCGGAGGCGTGGTTTCAAGGACGCTGCTGGGGTCAGGGGGTGGGACGGTCAATGAAGCAGGCCGAGCAGGCGGCAGCAGAAACGGCCTACTATGCGCTCAAAGCTTATTTAGATGGGGCAGCCCATCAGGAACTTTCGTGAGTCTTGAGTTATGACGACTGAGGCATCTGGCCAGAACGCTGTAGGTAAGCAATCAGTGGGGATTGCGCTGCTGGGGGCAGGGCGTTGGGGGGTAAACCTACTGCGGAACTTTTTGGCGCTGCCGGAGTGTCAGGTGGTTGCGATCGCAGACGCAGACCCCACCCAACTAGCGCGCATCCGCCAGCAGTTTGACCTCTCGCCGCAGATTTTACTCACGGATGACTGGCAGGCGGCCCTCAGTGCCCCTGGCGTCACGGCGGCAGTCGTGGCGACGCCAGCCAGCAGTCACTACACCGTGATCCACGCTGCCCTCAGCCAGGGACTGCATGTCTTGGCTGAAAAACCCCTAACCCTGACCGTGGCTGACAGCCAAGCCCTCGACCAGTTGGCGAAAGCACAACAGCGACAGTTGGTGGTTGACCACACCTACTTGTTTAACCCTGCCGTCACCACGGGGCAAGCGGTGGTTCAGCAGCAATTAGGGCAACTGCGCTACGGCTATGCGAGCCGCACCAACCTCGGCCCCGTGCGACCAGATGTCAATGCCCTGTGGGACTTAGCAATCCACGACATTGCAATTTTCAACTATTGGCTGGGGGAAACCCCGGTCAAGGTGCAGGCCCAGGGCTTAGGTTGGCTCCAGCCTAAGCTTGCTGATCTAGTTTGGGCACAGTTGGTCTACCCCAGCGGCTTTCAGGCCCAAATCCACGTCAGTTGGGCCAACCCTG
>PXDR01000555.1 GCA_003566335.1 Cyanobacteria bacterium T3Sed10_344R1 | reverse complement strand
GCGATCGCATCAGAACCCGCCTCAAAACCATCCTCATCCTGAAAAATATCTGCCAGGTCGTCTGGGGCATTGATGGGCGCAGTGGCTTCGCCGTCGCCGTAGGCTGCCCCTTCGTCATAATTGTCGTAATCGGCGCTGGCCTCGTCTCCCGTGAACTGGTTGGCGTAGGCCAAACCATTGTTGGCATAGTCCACGAACTCGGGGTCAGTCGTCAGCTCAAGCACTGAGGCATACTGATCTCGGGCCACATCGTAGCGCTGGAGCCCGTAACAATAGATATGCCCCCGCAACAACAGCACGTTGGGGTCATCCGGGTAGCTATCTACCAATTGATCAATGGCTGCCGCCGCTTCCTCATAGCTGCCCTGCATGTAGGCTTTTTCGGCCTGCTGATATGCTTGAGCGTAATCGGTGCCTGAAGCCATTTGCCTTCTCCTGCCAGTGCAAATATCCGAGTCATGGTACGGCCCTTAAGCCGCCCAGCGCGCCGAGCGCAGAATAGCCACTTGATCCAGTAGCTTAAGGCCACGATTAGCCTGGGGATCAATCAGCCACTCCCCTCTTAAAAAGGGAGCCATGGTATCAGGAAAGTTGCGGGACATCTGCAGCTCTTCCACATCTAGCCAATACGTCCCAACGATCTGGTTGACGGCTAAGCCTAGCATAGTTCCCTGATCTTCAACCGCAATTACCGGGATTTCTGCCCGATCGGTATTCAGCGGCGTGGGATACCCCAGAAACTGCCCCAAGTCAGCCACCCAAATCACCCGCCCCTGTTCATTCAGGGTACCGAGCAGCAAGGGAGAAATGTTAGGAACCGGCGTGATTCGATCGGGGGGTTGTTCAATAATCCGACGGATGCCCGTCGCCGGCAGGGCAAACTCATCGCCTGAGGCTACAAAAAACCGCAGGTGAAGTTCACCTTCTGGCGTTTCGAGTTCCTGAAGTTCTGGGCCTTGATCCTGGCCTTTGCCAGTGAGAAAGTCGGGGCTACCTACCATATGCCGATCCTGAACGTCACAGTCTTTGATCAACTCGCCTGAGAAATCAGCCTGGGAAATTGGGTTGAAGACTGCGCCCCCTCCTTAACCGCGCAGCAGTTGTTTGACGGTGCCGACCAGTTCTGTCGGCTGGAAGGGCTTCGCGATGTAGGCATCAGCGCCTTGCTTCATGCCCCAGTAGCGGTCAAATTCTTCCCCTTTCGAGGAACACATGACCACTGGCACATTTTGGGTCAGCGGATCGGCTTTGATCCGACGACAAAACTCGTAGCCGTTCATTCGGGGCATGACGATATCCAGCACGATTAGGTCGGGGGCTTTGGCCTGCATCAACTCTAGAGCTTCCACGCCGTCACTTGCTACGGTGACGTCGAGCCCGCTCCCGCGCAATAAATCAGTGATCATTTCTCGCTGAGCGACACTGTCTTCCACCACCAGAACTCTGCTCATACCTCAACTGTTACCTGCCATTAGGAATCCTCGATGGCAACGGACTGCGCTGCTACAGCACCCATTTAACAACCTGCTGCCCAGAAAGACCATCCTGTGCCTTATAAAGTACCCTCAAATCGCCAGGTTGCTAACGGTTTAGTAGATTCTGCCTCAATTCTGGTTGTGGATTGAGCCGGATGACTAGGCCAAGAGCTGGAGTTGAGTCTGCGTTGCCTGAACTTTAGCTTTCGGCTGGGGGCATAGCCATCCCCAGTTCCAGGTCATCTTCAATCGCTTCGGCCAGCAGCATTTCTGGGTTGGGGCGCTCAGGGTTGCCGCTGCCGACATATTTTTCGACCAGCATGAGGAGTTCGTTGGCCCCGAAGGGTTTCGTCAGATAATCATCCGCTCCGGCCATCCGGGCCTTGACCCGGTCAATGAAGCCGTCTTTGCCGGTCAACATGACAATGGGGGTCTGGCGAAAGGCCGTAGACTGGCGCACCATGGCACAGAGCTCATAGCCCTCTAGCTCCGGCATGGCAATATCGCACAGAATCAGGTCAGGCCGCAGTTGGAATAATAGGCTCAGCGCCCGCAGGGGATTGGCGATGCTGGTGACTTCGTAGCCATGTTGGTCAAGGATTTGCTCCACGGTCTGGCGTACAGTGAGGCCGTCGTCGATGCAAACAACTCGGGGCACTTTCGTTTGCCAAGGACTCGACTCAACGGTGGGGAAAGCTTGCTCTAGGGGAGTGGGCGATCGCAGCACCTGCACCAGCCCCCGCTGAATATGGGGATAGATCGCTTTAGTCACCGTCACCAGGTCGCGCCCCAAATGGCGGCAGAGTTGGCGCAAGGTGGTTTGACCATCAATGCGATCGCGCAGGCGCTCAAAGGCAGCGGGCGACAGGGCGTCCTGGAGGCCAACAATATCAGCAATCACAGGCCGTTGTTCTGGTGACTGAATATGGGGATGAAACTGCTTCCAGGCTTGGATTTGCTTAGTGATGTCCGTCACCAGCGGGCCGATTTCTAAAGTGACCAACTGGGGGCTCAGGGCCGAACTGAGCTTAAACACAAAGGAGCCTTGGTGCAGACTCAGCAAATCAAACAGGGTTTCTTGCACCATCCCCTGCAAAATCGCTCGCCCTTGGTCAGGGGTGAGGACGTGACGCTCTAGGAGAGTCCACAGGTAGCCATACTCAGGGGAATTAAACGATGCGATCGCAGAGACCACCGTGCTGTCGAGAGCGTCATCCAGCTCATAGCGATGGAGATAGTCCCGCAGTCGCTGTAGATTCCCCGTCGTGCTGCCCCCGTAGACAATTTGACCATTGAGAAAAAACATTAGCCAGGACTGCTCAATCCGAGCCGCCCCATCACCCGGCAGCCCAGTCACCGCCGAGTAGGTCTCGACATACAGTTCTCCCGTGCGCTGACCCAGCTCAATCAACTGGAGGATACTGCGGATATCAATTTCGCTCAGTTGGCCTTGCATTCAGTTCAGCAGGTATCCGTGGTACAGCTTCAGAGCTACTCTATTTTGGCGTCATTCTGGCGTCTGTTGTCCGCTCTGACCGCTGGGCTGGAACCTAAACCAGTCCTACGCCCATCCAACCCAGCCTTCTAAGCTCAGCCAGGCTCTGAACCTAAGCTCAATCTGGCCTAAGCTCAATCTGGCTCTAACCTAATATTGCCGCCTTAACTAGCCCTTGAACTAAATTCTTGACCCTAACTTCTAAAATAGGTCTGAAAATAGGTCTGACAATCTGACCAATAGTTAATCTGACAAGCTGACAAATAGTTCTGGCAGCAATGCCTTGATTTTGGCTGAGGCTGATTGCCCCAGGGTCGGTTGCTTAACGCCTCTTAACGTTCTCAACCGGCCCAACCACGACTTCCCTCAGCGAGGATCGCCCAGACTATCGCGATCTTGCCCAGCCTCAGCCCGGCAAAGTGTTCCCTATGAACCAATCCTGGCCAGAATTCAGCTTAGGTAAACTAAAAGACCATAACCGAGTGAGGCAACCTGCCCAAATCAGGTCTGAGCCGCGTTGCCTAGCCGAGAAAACCGTGACCTTGCCGAAAAAACTTGGCCAAAACAGCATCCAGCCCCCCTTGCCCTAAATTCTCCATGAATTTCAGAACATTTTCCCTAGCAGCGATTGAAGCGGCAAGCTAGCATAGACTAGCCTCAAAGCAAGTCTGCATGGCTGCCAAGACTTTGTAGCGATCTTTTGTGATCAGGCGCTAAGGCCAGGATTTAGAATTGCCCCCTTAGCCGACCTAAAGCCCGTCTCTAGTGATCCTTGGCAAACTCCAAGTCTTGCCCCCCTACGCTCAGTGACTGTAGGGCTTTTCCTCCCCTTTCTGGGGTTGACTCATCTGGTTTAGAACAAAAAGAGGACGACCAGCGTGCTGTATCTAGCCGAAGTGCAGAAGAAAAGCAGTTTTATCGGTAGCGGTAAAGCTGAATTTAAACTGCTGGCTTGTCAGCGGTCAGAACAAAGTTGGAGCGCCGTTCCAGGCGATGAAACTATCCCAGCCCCTGATGATGCCACCTACGGCGCAGGGGCTTTGGTCATGGTTGACCTGAGCGGCACCCGGCAAGTGCAGCGGCACTCCGAGGCAGGCCGACAACTGGTCAGCATCTTGCAAAGCTTTTCTGGCAGCGTCAAAAAGCTGAAAACCCAGGAAGAAGAAATTGAGCAATGGAAGCAGTCCCTCACCTTCCAGAGCCAAGAGCTGAACCGCCGCGAGCTAGACATGGAAACTCGGCGGGAGCAGCTTGAAGAAGCCGAGGCCGACCTAGAAAAGCTGGAAAATCAAAAGCAGGAGCTGGAAGCTTCTCAAGCTGAGCTGACCAAGCTACAAGAAGACTTTGAGCGCAAAACCCAAGAACTAGAGGGAGCCTGGGCTCACCTGAATGGGGAAATGCGGCGGCTAGAAGAACGCCAAGGGGAACTACAGCACCAGGCAGGTCTCGACGAAGCCCAGGTGCTGCAAATCCAAGATGCCCTGAACCGGCTGACTGGCGCTACGGCCCCGACCGAATCTGTCCGGGAGCAAATCAACCAGTCTTTCGCGTTGCTAGACCAGCAGCAGTCCACCCTTGACCAACACTGGCAAGGGTTAGAGTCACGCCGAGGCGAGGCTGGTGACCAACAGCAGCAGGTAGAACAACAGGCGCAAACCCTGCAAGAGCGCTGGCAAGCCTGGCACGAGAGCGAGGCCACCCTCGTTGACAAACGAGCCGACATTAAGGGCCAGCAAGCCACCCTCAGCGCCCGCCGGGATCAGGTGCGGGTGCTGTCAGAGCAGCTGCAACATCAGAGTGCCCTACACAAGCAGGTTTATGCCCTGCTCAACCCCTCTGACCAGGTGCGCTTAGGCAAAAAGGTTGACGTGGCTGCTCTAGAGGCAATGCCGCTGGAAGCGTTGCAGGAAACTGTTGCTGATCTAGAAAAAGAACTGGACAAGCTATCTCGCTTCGTTAATGACCAAGAAGAGGAGCTCGCGTTACAGCAGCAGGCCATTGACGAGATCAAGGGCAAAATTGAGCAGGCCAGTGAGTTTGACCGGCTGCAGCTGGAAACAGACCTGGCCGATGAGCAGGAAAGCTATAAGTTCCTGAACGAAACCCTGGTGGGTCAGCGACGCAGCCTGCTAGAGCGGGAAGAAGTGCTGAGTCAGCACCGGGCAGTGATGCTGCGGCGGCAAGGGTTGTCTCCTGAGGATGACGCGACGGCTGCGATCAATCTTGACCCGGTGATTGACCAAATTGACAGCTTGCGCCAAGAGCTTGAACAGGCGATCGCAACCTTAGAAGAAGAAATCAAGCAGCTAGAGTCCTCGATTGAAGCGCTGAACAAAGACATCGAGCAAACGGCGCAAACCCAGGCCAGCCAGGGCGATGAACTGAAGCAGCTAGAGCAAGACCTGCAAAATCAGCGTCAGGCAATGGCAGAAGCTCAAGCCCAGGTCAGCCTGTATGAGACCATGCTGCAGCCCAGCCAAGATAGCCTCACCGGCCTACGGCAAAAGCTGGAAGAAATGGCTCAAATGGTGGCCCAGTTCCAGGAAGCCAGCGACTATCAGCTTCAGGCGATCGCAGATATGCGTCAAACTGTCCTCAGCGTCGCCGGACAATCCCCAGAACTCGCGGCTTCATAAGTTGCTTAATTTGCTTAATCTTTTCCTTTCGGTAAAAACGCCATGATTTGGGTGAACGAGCAGGTTGATCCCTGCGGCATCCTCCACGCCTGCATTGCTTGTACTAATGAAGATCAAGCCCAGGCTTGCCACACCGCCTTTCAAGCCGACTTAAGCCCCGACCAAATCCAGGCCGGATGGCAAGCTCGCCTGCGCACCGTCCAAACCTGGGAAGAGGTACCGGTTAATTCCCTCAAGCTGGACTAGAGCGCTCATCCACAGCCCTGACTGGACTTATCTACTTTCTCTAGAAGCCCCATCTAGGGCACGATGCGTCCCATATAGCTTCCCCACAGCCGGGCGGCATCACCACTGCTGCCGCCAGTCGGGGCATTGTCGTCATTCCCTAACCAAATACCGGTGGTCAGCCCAGCCCCAGGCACAGAGCCGACAAACCACAGATCTCGATTGTCGTTGGTGGTACCGGTTTTGCCGCCTTCCCCCCGACCGATGGACGCCGCCCGGCCCGTGCCGTTCTGAACGACCCCTCGCAGCATCTCATTGAGCAGGCTGGCAACTTGGGTTGAGGTTCCCTGCTGGTTGCTGTCTCCGGCTTGGCCAAACTCGTAAATCACGTAGCAGCTGTTAACATCCTGGGGATCGTCGCAGGCGCTACTGTCTAGCACCCGACGGATGCCGTGGGGACGGTTCCACACGCCGTTGTTTGCGATCGCATTAAACGCTCCGGTCAACTCCAGAGGCGTCACCTCACTTTCCCCCAGCACCAGCCCTGGGGCAGCCCGCAGTTCCGAGTCAATCCCCAACCGACGAGCCGTCTGGATCGTGGCGTTTAAACCAGCCTCTTCAGCAATCCGTAGGGCCACCACGTTTTCTGACTGGGCCATGCCCGTATACATGTTTTGGCTGCCGCCCCCACTGCGACACCCAGCAAAACTCTGCCCCATCCAGGTCATCGGCGCACAGCTATAGCTGGTCGCCGGAGAAATCCCCTGCTCTAGGGCTGCGGCAAAGGCAAATAGCTTAAAGGTCGAACCGGGCTGTCGCAGGGCTTGGGTGGCTCGGTTGAACTGGCTTGCGCCGTAGTCAATCCCGCCGACCAAGGCCCGAATTTCGCCACTGCCAACGTCTACCGTTACCACCGACCCCTGACCATAGCCCAGGGCCATGCCATCCCCGGCAATGGCCTGGCGCAAGCTGGCCTCCGCCTGGGCCTGCATTTGTAGATCTACCCCGGTTTCCACAATGAAGTTACCTTCTCGGGCCAGATCTCGCCCCAGCACCGACTCCAACTCTTCAAACACATAGTCAAAGAAATAGGGGGCACGGGTACTTTGCAGTTCTTCCCGGGCATCGGGGCTGATTTCAATCCGCGAGCGACGGGCGCGGCGACCCTCCTCAGCGCTCACCATGCCGAGGGAAACCATGCGATTCAGCACGCGATCGCGGTACTCCACGGCAGCCTGGTAATTGGTCACCGGGTTGAAAGCATTGGGCGCAGGCAAAATCCCGGCAAGCGTTGCGGCTTCTGAGAGATCTAAATCGCTGGCCGACTTGCCAAAATAAAACTGGGCCGCATCTTCAAACCCATAGAGATCGCTGCCTAAAAACACCCGATTCAGGTAAGTCCGCAGCAGAAAACGCTTGCTCAGAAACGTCTCTAGCTTCAGGGCAGCAAAGGCTTCCCGCAGTTTGCGGCCAGCGGTATCGTCAGTGCCCACATACTCCCGGTAGATGCTGCGAGCAAGCTGTTGGGTTAGGGTGCTGCCCCCTTCTCGAATGCCACCGCCCTGCAAGTTCGCCAACAGCGCCCGCAAAATCCCTAGGGGATCTACCCCTAAGTGCCAGTAATATCGAGCATCTTCTGAGGCAATCACTGCCTGGGGCAAGAAGGGCGAAAAGTCTGAGAGCCGCGCCATCTCCACATGGGCGCGACGGCGAGACTGACGTAGGGGCACCTGGCGATCGGCTTCTTGGGCATAGATGATCACCGGGCCTTGCACCGATTCTGGCAAAGGTCGCACGGGAATCCGGGGCCACTCCACCGCCACAATCCACAAACCAATCATCAGGCTGAGGGCGGTAAAGCCATAGAGGGCGTACCGCATTCCCTGCACAATTAGCGGCGGCGGGTTGACGTAGCGCAGGGTGACGACGTCCTTGAGCTCCGGTGGGCCTAGGGCAATCACATCGCCGTGGTTCAGGGTGGCTTTGTTCAGGCGCTTGCGGCCTCGATATAGACCGTTGGTGGAGTTCTCATCCCGGATGACGAAGGGTTCTTCTGGGCGCTTGCGATCGCGCACCACCGACGCATGGATCTGGCTAACGATGGGGCTACGAACCACAATGTCGCAGTTGCTAGAGCTGCGGCCCACCACATAGCGATCGCCCAATAGCGGATAGCTCTGGCTACCCTCTTGGGTGTCAACCCAGAGCTGAGCCACCCGAGCGCCGGGCTTGAGGGAAAACTGGGAAAAGTCAATTTTGGCCTGCACCGTCTGAAACGCTTGGGTCAAATTACCCAGCAGAGTACGGGAGGCTTTAGAACTTTGAGAAGACTTGGGGGGTGGCGTCATAGCGACCCAAAACCAGTGAAGGACGGCGGGCGGTACTGCTCATTTTAATCAATCCCTTCCCCTGGAACGGGGTTAGGACGGTGAAATCGGATTGCCTGGGCTGTCTTTTGGGGGAGGTTGTTGGGGCCAGAATGCGGCAATCAGTAGACAAACCACGCCAATGTTGATGCAAATATCTGCCACGTTAAAGATGGGGAAGGGCACCCACTGCAAATCGAAATTTTGCAGGTTGAAGGCAGGTACCCGCAACAGCCGGAAGTCCAGAAAGTCCACCACTTCCCCCACCAACAGCCGATCAATACCGTTGCCTAAGGCTCCGCTCAGGATGCAGCCATAGCCTATCTGCTCCCAGCGGTTGGCTAAACGCACCCAGATACCTAAGGCCGCCAAGGCCAGGCTGACCACGAAAGAGAGCCAGGGCAGCCAATCACCACAGGCATGGTCACTGCAAAGCCCAAAGGCGGCTCCGGCGTTGGTGATGTAGGTCAAGTGCAGCACCCCTGACCACAACTCCACGGATTGGGGCGGCACGGTCAGTTCAAAGTTCTGGACAACCCAAAACTTGGTGAGTTGATCAAGCACCAGGCCAATGCCAGCGGCCAGCCAAAAGCCCTGATTCCGTCGTCCAACACTGGTGAAGGTCTTTAGCAAGGTAATGAAGTAAGGCAGTAAAGCAGCGCCAGTCAAATCAGCGCTAGTAAAACAGAATCTGTCGGGTGAGATAGGCCACCAGCGATACAAGGCAAACCAAAACTAGTTGGCCCGGCAGCCGCAAGATGGAATAGGCCATCACCGCATCGCTGTAGGACAGGGATCCTAGGCTAGCTAAATTAGTCAGACTGCCTAGGGTCAGGTAAGTTAACCCCACAACATGAATCACCGCGAGGCCACAGAGGCAGCCCCAAGCCAGCGTCTCTAGTTTAGGCTTTGTCTGGAACGCCAGGAAACCACAAACCCAAGCAGCTGGCACAAACCCCAGCAAATAGCCGAAGCTAGGCTGCTGGATATAGCTTGGCCCGGCCCCTTGGGTAAAGACCTGTAGGTTAAAGGTGTCAAACCACAGGAGCCCCAAGGCAAGGTAGGCAATTTGGGAAAGGGCGGCAGCGTTTTTGCCCCCGAGACAGCCAGTTAGTAGAACAGCCCCCACCTGGAAGCTCACCCCGAGGGACTGGGCGTGCAGCCCCACATTTCCCCAGTCCCATGGCGGATTGGTGATGAAGGCTTCCATCCAGGTGCCGCCAATGGTCAGCAGCAGCCCAATCAACGCCCACAGTAGTTCAGTTGGCAAGGACACCCTGTTCTTTCCCCCCAACGGGTTGGCCGGAAATTGGCCGGACATAAACCGGAAACAAGTCTGATTAAACTGCGATCGCAGTTTGCCCGACCAGATGGCAACACAATAAATGACACACGACGGTAGATAGATGGCCTATTGT
>PXDR01000482.1 GCA_003566335.1 Cyanobacteria bacterium T3Sed10_344R1 | reverse complement strand
TTGTCTTTGCCCATCGAACGGTTGATTCAATACGCCCAGAGGGTGCAAGATCTGACCCACTTTCAGGAAGCGCCGAAAGATTTCAAAATCTGGGAGCTGAATTATTTGGCTCGGGTACTGAACCGAATGATGAAGCGGCTGGAAGATCGGGCTCAAGAACTGCGCCATGCCTGGCAGGATGCCCAGTTAGCCAACCAGCTTAAGAGTGAATTCTTAGCCAACACCTCCCACGAACTGCGCACCCCCCTCAACGCCATCATTGGCTGCCTGCGTCTGGTGAAGGACGGCAGTTGTGATGATCGCGAGGAGGAGATGGAGTTTTTGGCCCGGGCCGATGATGCAGCTATTCACCTGCTGCGCATCATCAACGATATTTTGGACATTGCCAAAATTGAGTCGGGCACCCTGGCCTTAAAGTTAGAACCGGTGGATATCGCTGAGGTAATTCGGGAGGTGCTGGATTTACAGCATGTGCAGATCAAGCAAAAGGGCTTGGATCTGGTGATCCCAGATCTGTCTGAGCCGCAGTGGGTGCAGGCTGACCGGGCCAAGCTGAAGCAGGTGTTGTTGAATATTGTCTACAACGCGATTAAGTTCACCGAAGCCGGATCAATTCAAATTAGGCTGGAGTCGGTGGACTTGCCGCCCCGCGCCTCTGACAGCTTGGGCTTGGATGACGACGATGACACCAGCCTGGCCGATGACGTGACCGCGTCAGCGTCGCCTCGGGCGGGCCTGTTACTCACGGTGCGGGATACGGGCATTGGCATTGCCCCAGAAGATCAGCCCAAGCTGTTCCGCCCGTTCGTGATGGTGGATGGCACCACCACTCGCCGGTTTGAAGGGACGGGGTTGGGGTTGGCGATTTCCCGCAATTTGATGGAGCTGATGGGGGGCGATATTGATCTAGATAGCTCTGGTCGGGGCCAGGGCACTTTGGCGAGTATTCGGCTGCTGCGCTGTGAGCCGATCCTGACAGATGATGCTAGGGCGACAGATCCAGCTTGTCCCACCGAGCACAGCCCTGAACCGTCCGCTTCAACCACGCCCATTCACTACTCAGCCCCCGGCTCGCCCAGTTCCTAAGTCCTGGGGTGGGGGCTGGGCTGTTCAGTTCAGGGCATGAGGCCGCCTACCGCCTAGTTTACTGCTGCCCCAGAAGCTCGCGGATGGCCTGGTGTTCGGCTGGGGGCATGGCGGGCTGGGCATGGCGGGTGTCGGTAATCAGCCAGTCGAGGGCAGCGGCCTGCATGTCGATGGAGGCTCCGGTTTTATCGACGCAGTAGCGACCGAACACCAGCTTGTCCACTAGGCGCACCCCTGAACCAATCCGGGTGTATTCAAAGATGACGCTTTTATCGACGATGGTGTCACCGCAAATGCAGCAGTTGGGGCCGATCATGCTGGGGCCGATGATGGTGGCCCCGTCTTCGATTTCGGCCATGCCGCCAATGTAGACCGGCCCTTGGATGTTGACTTTATCCCAGTTGACTTTCAGGTTGAGGCCGGTGAAGACGCCGGGACGCACTTCTGCTCCAGGAATGCCCACCCCTTTGACCTTGCCGGTTAAGACATCTTGAATGGCTTGCCAATAGTCGGGGACTTTGCCGATGTCCACCCATTCAAAGTCCATGTTGATGCCGAAGAAGGGGGCATTGTCGGCAACGAGGCGCGGGAATAGATCGCCGCCAATGTCAAATTCTTGGCCGGAGGGAATGTAGTCGAAGATTTCGGGCTCAAAGATGTAGATGCCGGTGTTGATGCTGGTGCTGAGGGCTTCTTCGACAGCGGGTTTTTCCTGAAAGGATTTAATTCGGCCATCGTTGTCGGTGACGACGACGCCATAGCTGGGCACCTGCTTTAGGGGCACGGATTTCATCACGATCGTTGCGATCGCACCTTTTTCCTTATGCTGGCGCACGGCCTCACTCAAGTTGAGGTCGATCAGGGCATCGCCGCAGAGCACGACAAAGGTTTCGTCAAAGAAGGGAGAAAAGTCCTGGATTTTGCGCATCCCGCCAGCGGAACCCAGGGCTTCGCCCACCAGTTCGCCATCGGTAATTCGACCTTCAAAAGAATAGGCCAGCTCGACGCCAAACCGTTGACCGTCGCGGAAGTACCCTTCAATTTCGTTGGCTAAGTGGCTGACGTTCACCATGATTTGGTCAAAGCCGTGGTGCCGCAGCAACTCCAGCAAAAACTCCATCACCGGTTTTTGCAAAATCGGAATCATCGGCTTGGGAATGGTGTAAGTGATGGGACGAACTCGGGTTCCCTTGCCTGCGGCCAAGATCATGGCTTTCATAGGGTCTTAATCTCGCTTGTAGATTGCCTGCGGTGTGGATTTAACGCTGGTTTAGCGGTTGTTGGTATCGTTTGACGCGCCCTCATAGGCAAGTTTACTTGCTATCCCCCGCAGTCTGAGGCTTCAGTGCAATCCCAAATGTTTGCTGGGCGATGTTTTTGATCAGAACAGGGCACGCCATTGAGCCTGCTATTGGGAGGGTAGCGAATCCATTGCCAGCACATTTTGCTGGAGGAACAACATCAGATCCGCCAGGGTGATGAAGGTCTCTTCGTCAAAACAGTCGCTGATGTCGGTGCCAAAGGTCAGGCAAAAGTCGTCGCAGAAGGCGAGCGCCCAGTCAAACCAGCACACTAGGGGCCATTTGAGGTCTTCCCGCAGTCGATCTCGGGGGCG
Organism: Cyanobacteria bacterium T3Sed10_344R1; assembly: GCA_003566335.1. Lineage (GTDB taxonomy): Bacteria > Cyanobacteriota > Cyanobacteriia > Phormidesmidales > Phormidesmidaceae > PXDR01. Next base: position 6,916 of record PXDR01000482.1, on the reverse strand, counting down.
AACTCGGCCTAGGTCGAGACCGGAATAGTCTTGCAGCCGGGCGTACACAAACAGCACCAGCTCTTTTGACAGCGGTTCGGGGGCGGGGTAGCTCTGCCAGTAGGCGTGGTACCAGGCTTCGGCAGAGAGGGCGGGACGATCCCTGAGCTGTCGATTAATTTGGCGTCTTAGGGCGATATCGGGGCTAAGACTGGGATAGCTGCGCAGGCTGGCCAGTAAATTTTTGAGCTTTTGCCACATGACAGCAACCCGAAGAGGAGAAAGACTGAGGGTGCCCCCAGTGTTCCCAGGAAGGGACAGCAGGACACCACTCAGGTCAGCTCACGGGGTGATAATTGACTGGGTCGGGGAGATGGCACAGGAAAAGGGGGTGGGATAACGAGATTGGAGCTGCGATCGCAACGACTCAGCATCGCTCGGCAAGCCAATCAAATGACCTTGGCCCACATCACACCCCTGGCGCTGAAGAAAATCGAGATCCGCTTCAGTTTCAATCCCCTCAGCCACTACCGACAGATCGAGGCGGTGGGCGAGGGCAATCACGGACTGCAAAATCACCTGATTCTGTTGATCGGTGGCGCAGCCTTGCACAAAACAATGGTCAATTTTGAGGGTATCGATCGGCAGATGCTTCAGGTAGCTGAGGGAGGAATAGCCCGTGCCGAAATCATCTAGGGCTAGCCTCACCCCCAACTGCTTCAGCTCCTGGAGGGTCTGCATCGCCGTCTCGGCATCCTGCATCAGGGCCGTTTCGGTCAACTCCAGTTCTAGGGTGCTGGGATCGATCCCCGTTTCAGCCAGGATGGCCGCAATCGACTGGCTCAAACGGGGATGGTTGAACTGGACGCTGGACAGATTGACCGAGACTTGAAAGGGGGCGAGGCCCGCGAGATTCCAGGATTGGGCCTGGCGGCAAGCCATCCGCAGCACCCATTCCCCAATCGGGACAATGAGCCCGGTTTCTTCGGTCAAGGGAATGAATCGCCCGGGGGGAATATCGCCATGGGTGGGGTGATTCCAGCGAATCAGAGCCTCGGCCCCATCAATGCGACCGCTGCTTAGGGTCATTTGCGGCTGGTAAAACACCTGAAACTCGTTTCGTTCTAGGGCGTAGCGCAGCCAGGTTTCTAGGGTGATTTGATCCCCTGAAACCACTGGCATATCAGCCCGGTAGATCTGGCAGTAGTTGCTCTTTTGCTGCTTCGCCCAATCTAGGGCCGCATCGGCTTGGCGCAGCAGGGTCGGCAAGTCCTGGCTGTGCTGGGGGCAAAGCGCAATGCCGATGCTGGTGGTGATAAACACCTCCTGCCCTGGTAAAGAAAAGGACTGGGACAGCACGCCCATCAAGTCATCGGCCACGGCCATCAGAGTTTGGGCATCGAGATCCCCCACCAGGATGATGGCAAACTGGTTGCCGGTCAGCCGAGCCACGGTGATGCTGCTGGGCAAGCTGGCCTTGAGTCGTCGGGCAGCAGCCCGCAGCAGTTCATCCCCAGCGGGATAGCCTAGGGTGTTGTTCACCTGGCGCAGGCGGTCGAGGCTGATGGACAGCAGGGCGACGGGCTCCTGGGCGTCAATCAGCTGGGACAACCGCTGGGACAAGAGCCGGTGGTTGGGCAAGTCGGTCAGGCTGTCGTAGTTGGCGAGGCGGTTGAGCTGTTCTGCGGTGTTGCGCAGTACCGTGATGTAGCGCTCGGTAATGGCAGCCTGCTTGCTGAGGCGGGTTGCGATCGCAGCAATCAGCTCACTATCCGAAATCGGGCGAGACAAACAGTCATCTGCCCCCATAGCCATCACCTGACGCTGATGGATCGGATCGGGATTGTGGGTCAGCAGCACAAACGGAATCACCGTCAGCTCTGGATGCAGCCGCATCGCCCGCAGGATCGGCAGACCCGCCTGCTGATCGGCCTGGGGCTCTAGATCCAGGGCGCACAGAATCAGGTCAGGGCGATGCTGCTGGGCCAGTTCAAGCCCAGTTTCACCCGTTGCTGCCACAATTAGCTCGAACTTTTCTTGCTCCAGCAGCTCAACAATATGGTCACGCTCAGTCCCGGCTGACTCGATCAGTAGAATTTTGTGCATGGACGATTCCTGATGCCACCCCGATCCAGGCGGGCTGTAGACCCTGGGTCGAGGGTGCTGTAGATGCTAGAGCGGCAGCCCAATGCCAGCTCTGTCAAGATGGTTAGGAGCGGTAAGGGCAAAGTAGAGTTATCGACTGTGATCGCTTGGCTTGCATCCCGAGGGCTGATTTAGTTAGGTCAATACGGCCTAAAACGGAGTTCTAAAACAGAGTTTAAATATGGCGGAGCTACGGCTGAGTAGTTATAGGCCCAAAGCAGGGGAAGATATCGGCGGTTAAGTTAGAGAGATTTGCTGAATTTTAACCGCATTCCCGCCACAATCCCCGTTGACGGCTAAATCGGCGGCTAGTTTCACGGCGGCTCGTCTCATAACTGCTCGTCTCAATAACTTAATTGCCGGTACTCCCTTTAATAGCCCCGTTGATCGGCCCGTTGATCGGCCCATCGATAGAACTTTATTCTTGTCAACAAAATTTTTCTAGGGTGGGGAAGAAGCTGGGATAAGAGACGGCAGCGGCTTCCGCCCGGTGCAGGGTAGTAGTGCCGGAAGCGGTCAGGGCAGCGATCGCCAAGCTCATGGCAACCCGGTGGTCGGTATGGCTGTCGAGATCAGCGCCGTGCAGGGTTGCGCCCCCCTGAATTTCCAGGCCATCGGCTCGTTCGGTGACGCTGCCCCCCATTTTGCTCAATTGTTGGGCCATGACGGTGATGCGATCGCACTCCTTCACCCGCAGTTCTGCCGCATCTTGAATCACGGTTGACCCCTGGGCGAACAGGGCAGCTACCGCCAGTACCGGAATTTCGTCAATCATTCGGGGAATCAAGTCACCGCCAAACTGAGCGGCTTTGAGGGCGCTGTGACGCACCCGCAAATCTGCCACCGGTTCCCCGGTGACCAGCCGCTGGTTTTCTAAGGTGATGTCTGCCTCCATTTGCCAGAGGGCGTCGAGGATGCCGATGCGGGTAGGGTTGACGCCGACATTTTCAATCAGCAAATCAGACCCCGGGGTGATGGCCGCCGCCACCAGCCAAAAGGCGGCAGAGCTAATGTCCCCCGGTACCACCACGGTTTGCCCCTGGAGCTGGGCGGGGCCGTGGAGGGTGACGGCACAAGCCTCCGGGTCAATGGTCAAGTTAGCCCCAAACGCTTGCAGCATCCGCTCACTGTGATCTCGGGATAGGCTGGGCTCGCTGACGCGGGTGTCGCCCTCGGTCAGCAAACCCGCCAGCAAAATGCAGGATTTGACCTGGGCCGAGGCAATCGGGGAGGAATAGGCAGCGGGCCGCAGCCGTTGGCCCTGCACGGCTAGGGGGGCTAGAGTATTGCCCTGACGTCCCCAGATTTTTGCCCCCATTTGGCTCAGGGGTTTAATCACCCGGGACATGGGGCGCGATCGCAGGGAATTATCCCCAGTCACCACAAAGAAGGTGTCCGGTTGGGCCGCCAATAGGCCCAGCATCAGTCGCAGGGTGGTGCCCGAGTTGCCCGCATCGAGCACGCCAGTGGGCTCTTGCAGGTGGCCTAGCCCCTGTCCTTGCACCGTGATCCAGTCTTGGTCAAGGTTGCTGATGGTCGCCCCCATCGCCCCAAAACAGGCGGCGGTACTGCGGGGATCTTCCCCTAGCAACAGCCCCTGGATGCGGGTTTCCCCAGATGCGATCGCACCCAGCATCAGCGCCCGATGGGAAATTGACTTGTCCCCTGGCACCCGCAAGCTGCCCTGAAAACAGGGGGGCTGGGTCGCCGTTACCGTCAGCACCTGGTGCGGTGTGTTGGGAACCAGTTCCAGAGCCAAAACCATCGCGTTAAACCTGACGAGACGTGAGTAAATGCCAGGCGGTAAGTGGCGCTGGCGTTTGAGATCTTACTCTTTTGGGGGTGCTGGCAGGGGGGAGGGAGGGCTATTAGCTGTTGGCTGTTGGCTATTGGTAGAGCCCTTCGGAGGTGGCTCAGTCGGGTTGCTGGGGCTATTGGCCGTTCTGGGGGGCGGTGTCGCCGTTGCTTTCGCCGCCGGTCGCGCCGCAGTAGAGGTTGACTTGGGCAATTAGGGTCGATTCTTGGATGGATAGCTCGTTGTACTGCTCGACTGCGGCGCTGGTTTCGGCCTGTAGGGTTTCCACCTGGGCGGGGAGATCGGCTTCGGACTCCACGGTGGTGATGGTGCCCATGGCGGCGCTGGCTTGCTCGAAGGCGGTGGCGATCCCGGCAATAATTTCGGCGTACTCAGCCTTGAACTCTGCCAGGCTTTCGTCCGAGACTTCGATGCCATCTAGGGTTGCGGCTACGCCATTGAGGTCAGCCACGGTGCGATCGACGCTGTCGGTATAGTCATTGGCGGCATCGCGGATGTCCTCCAAGGTGCGATCGGGGCCACCGGCCTGATCGGCATTGAACGTCTGCATCTCGGCCTCAAAGTTGTCGATGATGTCCTTGGTTTGGTTCACCACATCGGCAAGGCGATTGCACTGGGCGACGGTGGATTCTCCACAACTGGCTAACAGGAATACGATCGCAACTCCAGTTAGTCCCCATATGAGGAAACGCCGTAACGTTGTCAGCATGAATTCTCTCCTTCGATTGGGGCCTGATTAGGCATGATAGGGGGCTGAATCCTGAGGTGGCAGTGCTCGGACTATGATAAGGCGCGCCAGGGGACTAGTGGGAAAAAGTGCGATCGCGCTATTCTGATAACCCAGCCTTTATCGATCTGAGTCGATTTAAGCAAACTGGACGTTCCCTGAATTTTGGTGCCCATGCTGACTCCAGCTGACTTTCTTGATGCCACCAAGTGGCTGAGCTTCGCCACGTTGGGCCTGGCTGCATTTACAGCCCTGGCTTTTGTGGTGGGGTGGGGCTTCCGCTTTCGCTTGGTGGGCATCACTGGGTTTACAGGGGTGCTGACGGTGGGGTTATTGGGCTTGAGTTTCCAGCCCTTTAGCCGTGCCCAAATTGAGGGAGCGATTCCCTATACCTCGGTTTATGACTCGGGCGCTGCCCAGGTGGTGATTCGGGTGCCAGGCACGATTGACGCCCCGACCCTTAACGCCACGTTAGAGCAGGCGGCGAGCGACCAACTGCGCTCGGGCCGCTTGGGGCCACCGGGCACCGTACCTACGATCCGCGCCCGTACTTTGGTACATCCAGAACCCGGCCAAACTCAGCTGTTGTACCTCGGACAAGCGGTGAAGACTCAGGACGGGCTAGAAATTGAGGTGTTTGATCAGCAGCTAGCGGCGTTGGCTGATAGTCGTTCTTAAGTCGTTTTGCAGGGGGTTTACAACCTATGGCTTCTGTCACTTCGCCGCCCCTATCGCCGCCGATGATGATGGCTCCGGCCCAAGTCTGGCGCGGTTCGTTGGCCCAGGCTCAGGCTGCGATCGCCCGTTGGGGCAAGCGGCCTCTTTTGGTGGGTGGGGAAAAAACCCTGGCGGCGGCTGCGCCGTTTCTGGAGCCTGCGATCGCAACCCTAAAGACCACCACCGCCAGCTATCAACAAGACTGTAGCGAAACCGCCCTAGCCGCCCTACACAGCGCGGCGACCCAACACCAAGCGGATTGCATCATCGGCATTGGCGGCGGCAAGGCGTTAGATGCGGCCAAACTGCTGGCCTACCAAGCCCAGTTGCCGGTCATCACCATTCCCACCTCAGCCGCCACCTGCGCCGCCTGGACGGCCCTGTCGAACGTGTACTCCGACCAAGGGGCGTTTGACTATGACGTTACCCTCGATCGCTGTCCCGAGCTGCTGCTGTTGGACTATGACCTGATTGCCACTGCGCCCCGGCGCACCCTGGTGGCAGGCATTGGTGATGCCCTGGCGAAGTGGTACGAAGCATCGGTCAGCAGCGGCAGTTGCGATCGCACCCTGATCATCGCTGCCGTGCAGCAGGCCCGAGTTTTGCGAGACCTGCTGTTTCAAAAGTCCGTCGCCGCCCTAGAAAATCCTGGCGGTGACGCTTGGCGCGAGGTGGTGGACGCCAGCGTGCTGCTGGCCGGGGTGATTGGTGGCCTCGGCGGAGCCCAGTGCCGCACCGTTGCCGCCCACGCCGTCCACAACGGCCTCACCCATCTCTTGGCCAGCCACGGCACCCTCCACGGCGAAAAAGTGGCCTACGGCATCTTGGTGCAGCTACGGCTCGAAGAACTCGGCCCCGGCAACGCCCTAGCCGCCACCGCCCGCCAGCAGTTAATCCAGTTTTACGGCCAAATCGGCCTGCCCCAAACCCTGGATGATTTGGGCTTGGGCCAGATTTCCCTGGCTGACCTGCGTCATGCCGCCACCGTCGCCTGCCGGGAAGGGTCTGACATTCATCATCTGCCCTTTACTGTCAGCCCTGACCTGCTGATGGCGGCCATGGTGTCCACCACCGCCCCCAGCCTGTCGCCCGCCCGACCCACTGCTTCCCCCACCGTTCCCCATTCTGCCGAGGTATCGCTATGACGCTGAGTTGGATTCAGCCCGCCCAGCGCCTGAGCGCCCTGCCCCCCTATGTGTTTGCGCGCCTAGACGAGCTCAAGGCCCGAGCTCGGGAGCAGGGACTTGACCTGATTGACCTGGGCATGGGCAACCCCGATGGCCCCCCCCCCGAGCCCGTGGTCGAGGCCGCCGCCGCCGCCATCCGCAACGTCAAAAACCACGGCTATCCTCCCTTTGAAGGCCCCGCCAACTTTCGGCAAACCATCACCGACTGGTATCAGCGGCGCTATGGAGTCAAGCTCGACCCTGACGGCGAAGCTCTGCCCCTGCTGGGGTCGAAGGAAGGGCTGACCCACCTAGCCATGGCCTACGTGAATCCGGGGGATGCGGTGCTGGTGCCCACCCCGGCCT
>PXDR01000415.1 GCA_003566335.1 Cyanobacteria bacterium T3Sed10_344R1 | reverse complement strand
TAAGGGGGGAAACCGGAAGTAGTCTTGTCCTCCCCCTTACCAAGGGGGAGCTAGAGGGGGTAATGCAGGGCGTTCGCATCCAGGAGTGACTTGTGTGTACACAGTAGCCCTTCTTGGGAGAGGGATTTAGGGTGAGGGCCAGGGGGTGGAATTTACCCCCGAGAGGTACTAGGGTTATTCTTGTTCGGCGGCAGCTAAGTCAATGGCGTAGCGGGCGATCGCAAGGCTCAGCCGGGCCTGCTCTAGCTCACCCAGGTCTTGCCAGTCTCGCACCGCAACCGAATCTGCCACCTGATCCACCACGTCCCGCTGATCGCGCATGGCATAGGCAAGGGGACGGGCCATCACCCGCCAATCAGCCGGATCAAGCTGGGGCACCATGGACTGGACACAGCTGAGCAGTTGGTCGGCCAAAGACTGACCGCTAATCACCGCTTGCTGGGCTTGGGTGGCGACTTGGTTGAGCAAAGGCTGGGGCATTCGGCTGGAAAACTTGGTGCTGAGCGCCGACATCAGTGAGCCTGCCGTGCCCTCGGGTTCGTCCCAGAGGATGGCTAGGGTTTGGGCCAGCCCCTGCCATTGAGCTTCGGCCTCCGCGTCAGATGGCATCATCGCCGCCATATCAGGGGAGGCTTCTAAATCTGCCAGGTAGGCTTCTGTCGCCGGATCGGTTGGATCCCAGACGTAGCTGCCGCCGTCAGCGGTGAGCAAACTGGTGAGTAGCGACAAACTCGCCGTCGGATCCGCCTGGTTGAACCCAGGGCTGAGATTGACCGCAGCCTCGGTAGAGTCGAAGCCGGAACCAGATGTAGATGCGGAGGAGTGATCCTTAGCCATGTCTTTACCTATCGTTTGTGCCGACTGACTTGGGAAAGCAGGCGCAGCAAGGGGATTACTGTCACCTCAGAAGCTAATGCGCGATAACAGCACATTGGGCTGGCCCGGTCTTCGGTCTTGGATGATTGATAGCTACAGAACATTATGGAAAGGTTCCGCATTGACGGGGGTATCTTTAGGCAGCTTTTCCCCAGAATACGCCGGATGGCTTAGACCGAATTACGTATATCTGACGTTAGACGGTTGCTAAGCTTACGCTGGCTTTAAATTAATCCCGGCCACAGCTCACTTATGCCATAGCCTTATGCCAGGGCTAATTGACGATGGGGGGCAATCTGCCGACCGACCGCCGCCGCAATCGGGTTGAGGCTGTGCACCAAATCCACCATGTCCTCTAGGGACAAGGCTTGGCGAGCATCGGAGACTGAAGCATCTGGAACCGGATGACATTCGATAATCAGGCCGTCTGCGCCGACTGCGATCGCACCTCGGGCCAAATCCGGTACCAGTTCTCGCTTACCTGCCGCATGGCTCGGATCTACAATCACCGGCAGATGAGTGATTTGCTTCAGGGCCACCACCGCCCCAAGATCCAGCACATTGCGAGTGTAGGGGTCGAAGCTGCGAATGCCGCGCTCGCACAGCACCACCCGCTGGTTGCCGTGGCTGAGGATGTATTCAGCCGCCATGACAAACTCTTCGACCGTCGCGGCCAAACCCCGCTTCAGCAGCACCGGCTTATCGACCTGACCCAACGCCTTCAGCAGGTCGAAGTTCTGCATATTGCGACTGCCCACCTGGAGCATATCGGCCTTGGCGGCCACCGCCTCAATTTGATCCACCGCCATCACTTCAGTGACCATGGGCAGGCCAGAGTGCGATCGCAGCCGAGCCAAAATCTCCAGTCCCTCTAGCCCCAGCCCCTGGAAAGCATAGGGAGAGGTGCGGGGTTTGTACACACCACCCCGAATCCCCTGGACGGGGGCTGCTTCTAGCCCATCGGCCACTGCCACCATCTGCTCCCAGCTTTCGACGGTGCAGGGGCCGCCCACAATCAGCAGGTCTTTGCCGCCGACGGTGGTGCCATTGCCGAGGTCAACCACGGTGCGGTGCTGGGGGTGGGTTTTGGCGGCTAGCTTTGCATTCTGCATGGAACTGTTCCTTAGGGTTAATGGGACTGAAGTAGCGAGGATTGGGAAGCGTAAAAGGGATTAAGCGCGATCAAAAAAGCCCGGAACCGTTGGGCTCCGGGCTTAGAAAATTGCGTAGGACAATTTCACCCGGAGCCAATGTCCCAGTAAAAAAAACAGCTAAAAAATGGGCGAAATCCAGTGGTGTGAAAAGTCATGGTGGGAATTGGAAATGTGAAAAATTGAAATGTGAAAGCCTTAAAAACGCAAAAACCGCAGAGGGGGCTCTGCGGTTCACCAGGGGGTTTAGCTACCTCAAACGGTGCTCACCACTGGTGAACCGAGCTAAACCAAAAATAAAATCGACGATTAAGAAGAGTCATGCCGATGGAGAAATCTGGTGCGAAGGGAATGGCAATGAACTTGAGTGGCCAGCGGCTCTCAGCCGAATTATTTCAAGCTGATTTGAACTACCGATCTCTTAAACCTGTCGCTACTGTAACAAGGTGAATTAAAAACCGTCAACTATCGCTGCCGAGTTGGGAGATGGGGCTGTGGTGCGATCGCAGCTCAAGCCCAAAAACAGTTGATAGGCCGGGTTGTCGTTTTCGTCCCAGTAGCGATAACCCAGGGTAGCCAGAAACTCCTGCCACGCCGCCTGATCCTGCGGCGGAATCTGTAGCCCCACCACAATTCGGCCATAGTCCGCCCCGTTATTGCGGTAATGCACCAGGCTGATATTCCAGTTAGGGCTCATAGAGCCAACAAACTTCATCAGCGCCCCAGGTCGCTCCGGGAACTCAAACCGATAAACCCGCTCATTGTGAGCCAAGGGCGATCGCCCCCCCACCATGTGGCGCAAGTGCAGCTTAGTCAGCTCATCATCCGTTAAATCTAAAGTCTGAAAACCGCAGCCCTCAAACGCCGCCGCCATCCGAGCCGCATCCGCCCGGTCGGCAATCTGCACCCCAACAAAAATATGGGCCAACTGCTCATCGGCAATCCGGTAGTTAAACTCCGTCAGGTTGCGCTTGCCCAAACAGTCGCAAAATCGCCGCAGGCTGCCCGGCTTTTCAGGAATCGTCACGGCAAAGATCGCCTCTCGCCGCTCCCCTAACTCCGCCCGCTCCGCCACAAACCGCAGCCGATCAAAGTTCATGTTGGCCCCGCAGGCCACAGCAATTAACGTCTCACCGCTGAGGTTTTCCCGCTCCACATAGGCTTTGGCCCCGGCAATCGCCAGGGCTCCAGCGGGCTCCAAAATGGAGCGGGTGTCTTCAAACACGTCCTTAATCGCCGCGCAGGTGTCGTCCGTGCCCACCAGGATGACCTCATCCACATACTGCTGACAGAGCCGAAAGGTTTCCACCCCCACCTCCCGCACCGCCACTCCGTCCGCAAACAGCCCCACCTGGGGCAGCCGCACCCGTTGCCCTTGAGCCAACGATTGAGCCATAGCGTCAGCATCCACAGGCTCTACGCCGATGATGCGAATATCAGGCCGCAGCCGCTTAATGTAGGCCGCAATGCCCGAAATTAGCCCGCCGCCGCCAATCGCCACAAAAATCGCGTGGATCGGCTGGGGATGCTGACGGACAATCTCCATACCAATGGTGCCCTGACCGGCAATCACCGCTGGATCGTCAAAGGGATGGATAAAGGTCAGCCCCTTCTCCGCCTCTAGCTGACGGGCATAGCTGTAGGCTTCATCAAAGGTTTCCCCTTGCAGCACCACCTCCCCCCCTCGGGCCTGTACCGCATCCACCTTCACCTGGGGGGTCGTCTCCGGCATGACGATAATGGCGCGGGTGCCCAGATGGCTTGCTCCCAGGGCCACCCCTTGGGCGTGGTTCCCCGCAGACGCCGCAATCACCCCCTGGGCCAACTGCTCCGGGGAAAGCTGGGCCATTTTGTTGTAAGCCCCCCGCAGCTTGAAGGAAAACACCGACTGCATATCTTCCCGCTTCAGCAGTAGGGAGTTCCCCAGCCGCTTAGATAGGTTGGGGGCCAGTTCTAGAGGGGTTTCCGTGGCCACGTCATAGACGCGGGCGGTCAAAATCCGTTCTAGATAGTCGTCACGAATCAACTCGTCATGAACGTCATCACGACGGTTATTGCGATCAGCCGGGGCGTTGGGGTGGGGAACAGCAGACATGGCGGTAAGCGAAGGGCTTAAACCCTGATCTTACGCTGTGGTTGGGCGCTGCGATCTGTCCCCGTGTCTGGTGGTCTGGGAGTAGGCTGTTGGGGCGATTGGTGGGGCTGCGATCGCACCTGAATTCCCCGTCTGGAAGAAAACAAGTTGCCAAGCGCTGCGGTTGGTGGTGAAATAAGCTGCATAGGTTTAGCCACCTTTGCCAAAATCAGGCGGGCTAAACCGGGATTGATATCCCATCCGGGGGGCGTGGCGGAATGGTAGACGCTACGGACTTAGACAACTGAGCCTTAGTGGAGAAATCTGCTAAGTGACGGCTCTCAAACTCAGGGAAACCTAAATCTGGGCTGGACTAGCGAGCGGGAATTTTCTGAAGCGCGGCTTAGCCAGACAAGGCAATCCTGAGCCAAGCTAGGTCGAACCAGGGCAATCGTCCTGGGATCTAGAAGGTGCAGAGGCCCGACGGGAGCTACCCTAACGTCAAGTCGAGGGTAAAGGGAGGGTCCAATTCTCAAAGCAGGTTTAGTGGCCTATGGCCCTAGACCTTGCAGCCGCGAAAGCGGCGGGAGGATGAAAATCCGTTGACCGCGAGGTCGTGAGGGTTCGAGCCCCTCCGCCCCCATACCAACTAAACTCAAGTGCCGAATCCTTGCCGGATTATCAAATTTCGGGAATTTCGCGGCTTGGTATTGAATTCTCGGTAATTACGGCAATAGTGCTGTAGTTCCAGAAAGTTCAGCCTCCGTACCCTTGCGGAAGAATGGAGGAATTAAGTTAAGTTAGGGTCACTCCCAGACCAATTCCTGTACTCAGCTCTTCTCCACCCACAACCTAACCCCCACTTGGGCAGACTGAGCACAGGTTCCATTAGGTCACAGGCATCAGGTCACAGGCATAAAAGTTAAAGACTGTGGTCAGGACGTTGCCTCAGGCTTCTTAATTTGGTGCGATCGCACCTCAACTGTTCTCCAGGGTTGACATGATTTTGGATAGGGCCTCCAAGGATCAGGCATTGGATCAGACATTTTCTGGTGATGCCCACAGCGGCAGCCAAGACATCTACCGCAGTCAGCAGATTATCTTCGAGTTCCTGCTGGATATCGTCAAAACCTGGCCACCCGATCAGGTGCTCGAAGAATTCAGGCATTTATTCATTGACTACAACGAAGCTAGCAGTGCAGACACATTGCCAGCCCTGTACGCCATCCTCTTTGCCAATAACGAGGTTGAGTTTCACAACACCCTCAAGCGCAGCTGCTACATCCTGATTAACAACTGGGAAGTTGCCCGCCAATATGAGGCCATCGGCCAGTTGGTTGAGTTTTTTGACACTCCCAGCATCCACAAAAAGACCTTTTCGCCCACCCTGAAACGGTTACGCCAGTGGCTACAGCAGTTCATTGACAGCGACTCTTATCAAGAACTGAAGCTGTTTGCAGCCCGCCTGCTCGAAGGCCATCGCCCCATTACTCACTGGAGCCAGCGCTATACGTCTTATTTGCTGGTGCCTCAATACATCGACACCACCAATCCCGCTGAACAGCGAGAAGTCGCCCGCACCTTGTCCCGTCGTCTCAAGGACAAGTTCAAGCGAGATTTAGCGATTTTTGCCGCCCATTCCAACAGTCACAAAAACCGGTCTCACACCGCTTACGATGCCCCCAGTCCAGCTAACCCTACGGCCCTAGGGGACGAAGCCCTACGGTTGATCAAATACATGGTGATGCGACGCGGTCGGTTTAGCCACCGCAGCATTGCCCGGCTATTTTTGCAGCAAACCCAAGAAGCCAGCTATCGCGGCTTTAAGCGGAATCTGCCCACCTACCTGGTGTTTTCCATTGCTGAGAGCAGCTTCACCACTGCGCTTGAGCAGCATTTGGGGACTTACTTAAGCAGTCTTTATGAGGACTACGACGATAACCCTGTCGATCGATCCTTAATCCTGCGCACCTGCAACCGAGTGATCGACCAGCTCACTACGGTTGATCAACAAAGCCCATCCCACCTCTTTACCCTGCTGCTATCCCAGGGAAATCCCCTCACCCTGGCGACTGTCCTACTCAAAATCATCTTGATTTCCCGCAACTCTAATCTGTACCTAGAGGCCCGGATTGCCGATTTAATCAGCTATTACAACCAGTTCCCTCAAGAAGAGTGTCAGTGGATTATCAACTTTCTAGAGGTGTTCAGCATTACCTTTGCCATTTATGCCGAGGACATTGAGTACAACCTGGTTAGCCCCAGTGCTTCTGGTCGCAAGTCCAACCATGACACGTCCAGCCTGACCAAAGAGATGATCGACAACTATCGAATTTTTTCTCAGCAAATTCAGCGGGCGGCTGGACTTAACGAAGCAGAGCTGAGTGACTTCGGGGATGACTTAGATCTGGATGAAGACAGCAGCGACCTCCAGGTCGATCTCACCAGCATTGACGTGGGGACGGCAGACTAACGCTGAACGCCAGCCGCCTGGGTTGAGTCGAACTCAAGGCCAGTGGGGACAGCCTGGGGCTGCTGCTGTTGCCAAGTCCACAGAGCCTGCTGATGGATGTGCTGCCAGGGTTGCTGATGGGTTTGGGCTAACCGGGCGCAATCCTCATATTCTGGTTGGACATTCAGAATGGGGCCGTCGGCATTGGCGCGACCGATTTTAATCGCCACCGGGCCGTAGGGAGTGGTCACGGTCTGAAATTCCCGGTGGAGAATGTGGCGCGGCTGTACCCAGCGGCGAATGCCCAGGGTTGAGGTTTCTGCAAAAATCACGGTTTCACAAGCGGCAACCTGGCTAGCAGGACACAGGACGGTGAGCAAAATGCCGGGCCGGGATTTCTTCATGGTGATGCCCTGGGTAAAGATCTCTACAGCGCCAGCGGCGTAAAGCGGGTCGTAGAGATAGCCCAGAATTTGGGGGTTGAGATCGTCGAGCTGGGTTTGCAGCACGGTGATCTGGTCGATTAGGGGGGCGTTGGGGTCTTCGTGGGGCTGGGCGTCAGCGGCAGCGCTGGGGCTGTGGTGGCTGTGGTGGACAGGAGGGCTGGGGTGCTTAGGAGATGAAGCCTGGGTGGGTTCCGAGATGGCAGCAGGCTGTTTGGGTTGGGGGCGGGGATGCGCCGGATCCGTGGGCTGCCCTAACCAGAGCCTTAGCAGGTTGGGGATGGGCAAGTCATGGTTGCCAGCGCCTAGTCCAACCTGGTGCAGGATCATGGGGGGCGGATCGCCAAACTGTTGGGCGAGGGTGGTTGCGATCGCAGCTCCTGTTGGCGTCACCAGCTCTCGCTGAATGCCATTGCTGTAGATCGGCACCTTCGCTAGGGTCAGCAGCTTCAGCACCGCAGGCGCGGGCACCGGCAGCCGTCCATGGGCCGCCCGGACTGTGCCGCCCCCCACGGGCAGGGCCGAACAAGACACCGCTGTCACCCCCAGCCAGTCCAGCCCCAGACAGGTGCCGACAATATCAACCAGGGCATCGGTGGCCCCGACTTCATGGAAATGTACCCGCTCAGGGGGAATGCCGTGGACAGCGGCTTCTGCGATCGCCAGCTGCCGAAAAATCGCCAAACTCTGCTGCGTCACCGACTCCGAAAACTGGGCCGCCGTAATCATCTGCTCAATTTGCGGCCAGTGCCGATGTCCGGGGGCAGTTTTGAGCCCCACCTTTACCTGGGTGGCCGCCTGGCCCTGACGCTGCACCGTCTCAACCGTTAGGTCATACTCTGCCGTCAAACCCAGCTGGGCTAAGCTGTCCTGTAAATAGTCGAAGGGCACCCCAGCATCCACCAACGCCCCCAGACACATATCCCCGGCAATTCCGGTCGGACAGTCAAAATGAGCCAACATGGCAGCAGTCCTTCAGCGTTCCCAACGTTTTCATACAGAATTTGATTCTGCCTCTCTTTACTGTGCCCTGAGCCGTCAAGATCGGGACACCTGCCCACCTTCTTTCCCCAGCGCCGATGGCCACGTTCTACTCCATCCATCCAGAGACGCCCCAACGGCGGGACATTGAAGCCGTGCGCGATGCCCTGCGCCAGGGGGCCGTGATTTTGTACCCCACAGACACGGTGTATGCCATCGGCTGCGACCTCAACGAAAAGTCGGCAGTTCAGAAGGTGCGCCAACTCAAGCAATTGGCAAACGATAAGCCGCTGACGTTTTTGTGCGATTCCCTGTCAAACGTGGCGGACTATGCCCAGGTCAACGACCCCGCCTACAAACTCATTCGCCGATTGATTCCCGGCCCTTACACCTTTCTGTTGCCCGCCAGCCGCCAGGTGCCTCGCCTGGTGATGAACCCGAAGCGCAAAACCACGGGCATTCGCGTCCCGGATTCCCCCATTGCCATTGAACTCCTCAAAGCCCTGGGCAACCCAATCATTTCCACCTCAGCCCTGCCCGTCGCCACCCTGCACGGCGGCAGCGAACCAGAATATTTGATTAAAGCCGAGCTATTTGACCGGATGGACGCTCTGGTGGACGTAATTATAGATAACGGTCAAGATCTACAGCACCAAATGTCCAGCATTGTTGATCTCACCGTCACCCCGCCCCTAGTGCGCCGTCAGGGCCTAGGTTGGGAAGCTGCGATCGCATGGGGGGCTGAAGTCAGCTAGCACGCCCCACAACTCAATAGACTGTCAACCTAACTGGCACACCTTCACCCTAAATGATGAAGGGGCCAGATTTTGTGTAGGAAAAAAGAGTCAACCCCAGACACAGCAATCTTTTCAACGATTGTGATCCCGCTGGTTTGATTCAATTGCACCCCATGTGACGGTCATGGATGACAGTTGATTCGCAGTTGATTCAAAGAGTGACACAGTGGCAGGAGCGACCTAGACCGTCATTTTTTATCGTAGGGCTATCAAACAAGGGAAGCCGTTAGACCATTGGGTTCGAGCCGTTTCCCCCGTCGTGCATCACCCCAACCGCCATGAACCTCCCCACTTCTGCGCCCTGTTCTGTCGCTGCGACTCCCCAACCTGCCCCCTCGCCAACGCCCCCCCCGCTTTCGGAGCTGGGCCTTGCTTTGGTAGAGCGCCTGCGCCTCAGCTTTGAGGTCGAGACCAACGCCAATGCTCGCCTGATTGACGTGATCGCCCACCGCATTGCCGTAGAAGTCGATCGCATTTGCCACAAGAGCGATCGCATCCAAAACTCCGGCGACATCGACAGTTGGTACACCTCCCTAGCCCAGCACCGGCTCCGCCGCTGTCTAGAGTACTATCGCCTCGGGTCTCGCCAGGGCAGGGTGGAACTGCACAGCCGCCTTAGCGCCATCAGCTATCGCTACATCAGCCCCAATCAGATGCAGCTCGGGTTTCAGGGCCGCTGCACCCTGCTTGAAGACTTTTTGCAAGGCTTCTACATCGAAGTGCTCAAAGCCTTTCGCCGGGAAAACTACCTGCCCAACAGCCACACCCCGCGCACCCGGCTAGAGCTAGCGGAATACATGGCTTTTAGCGAACAGTACGCCAAGCGCCGGATTAACCTCCCCGGCTGCTACAACCAGCAGCTCGTGGTGCT
>PXDR01000417.1 GCA_003566335.1 Cyanobacteria bacterium T3Sed10_344R1 | reverse complement strand
AAATCAGCTCCACTAAGGAGCCGATGAAATCCTCTAAGGTCTGATGCTGCCACTGGCGACAGTGACGGCGGTCTCGACCTACCCATGTTCCCTTTCTTATTCCACTGGAGAAACTGCTCAGATGACTCGTATGAACCGTCGTAATTTCTTGATGACTGCTGGCTCCGCTGCTGCGGGTGCTTGGCTGCTGAACGGTTGTACCGGGGGTGGCTCCGGCCCCCAAAGCGATGTAGAAGTCGTGCTGGATGAAGAGGATCTCCCCGAAACCCCCAGCGCCAAGCTGGGCTTTATCGCCCTGACTGACTCCGCTCCGCTGATCATCGCCTACGAAAAGGGCTTCTATGCCAAGTACGGCATGACCGATGTTTCTGTCGAGAAGCAGGCATCCTGGGGCACCACTCGGGACAACCTGGTGCTGGGATCTGGGGGCGGCGGCATCGACGGGGCGCACATCCTCACCCCCATGCCCTACCTAATTTCTGAAGGGATTGTCACCGACGGTCGCCGGGTGCCGATGTACATCCTGGCTCGACTCAACACCAATGGTCAGGGAATTTCCCTCTCGAATGACTATCTTGACTTAGAAATTGGAGTAGACAGCGAACCCCTGAAGGAAGTCTTTGCCCAGCGGCGAGCGGAAGGGGCTGAACTACGGGCAGCCATGACCTTCCCCGGCGGCACCCACGACTGCTGGATTCGCTACTGGCTGGCGGCTGGCGGCATTGACCCCGACCAAGATATCTCGACCATTGTGGTGCCACCGCCTCAGATGGTGGCTAACGTGCGCGTCGGCAATATGGACGCATTTTGCGTGGGTGAACCCTGGCCGCTGCAAACGGTAAACCAAGAAATTGGCTACAACGCCCTCACCACTGGGGAAATGTGGAAAGACCACCCAGAGAAAGCCCTGGGGATGCGGGCCGATTGGGTGGATCAAAACCCCAAGGCGGCTAAAGCGCTGCTGATGGGCACCCTAGAGGCCCAAATCTGGTGCAGCCAGGCGGAAAACAAGGAGGAGATGTGCCAAATTCTCGCTCGCCGCGCCTGGTTCAATGTGCCCTTTGATGACATCATCGACCGCTCTGTCGGCAAATTCGACTACGGTACGGGCAAGGTGGTTGAGCAGCCTGACCTGATGCAAAAGTATTGGGCGGATGATGCCTCCTATCCCTTCAAGAGCCATGACCTCTGGTTCTTAGCTGAGAACATTCGCTGGGGCTACCTGCCGCCAGAGACCGACATTGAGGCCATGGTCGATGCGGTCAACCGGGAAGACCTCTGGAGAGAAGCCGCCGAAGCGATCGGCCAAAGTGACGCAATTCCCGAGAGCACGTCCCGTGGCCCCGAAACCTTCTTTGATGGCGTTGTCTTCGATCCCGAAGATTACGAAGATTACCTCGCCAGTCTAGAAATTTCGCGGGTTTAACGGCTCGTTTAGGGCAGCTTTCGGGCTGCCCCCTCATCACGCTATTCATTGGCCTCACTGCTTCACCTCACTGCTTGACCCTAGCCACCGGAGAGAACCATGACTGCACCCGTCAATATCAAGGGGAACCGCTCCAAATTCGACCCTCAGAAACTGTTGGAAATGACCTGGAGTAAAGTTCGAGAACTGCTTCCACCAGCGATCGCAATTTTGATCTTTTTGGTGGTGTGGCAACTGTTCACCAATAGCCCTGACTCGAACTTACCCAGCCCAATTCGCGTGGTGGAAGATACCTGGGAGTTGATTATTGATCCGTTCTTTGACCACGGCGGCATTGACAAGGGGCTGTTCTGGCAGATTTGGACGAGTCTTCAGCGGGTGGCCCTGGGCTTTTCTTTGGCCGCGATTATCGGGATTGGCCTGGGCATTTTGATTGGCACAAACAAAATGATGTACAGCGCCCTGGATCCAATTTTCCAGGTGTTGCGCACAGTACCGCCCCTAGCCTGGCTGCCGATTTCCCTAGCAGGCTTCCAGCAGGCTAATCCTTCGGCTATCTTCGTCATTTTCATTACCGCCATCTGGCCGATTATCATCAACACCACAGAAGGGGTGCTGCAAATTCCCCAGGACTATAACAACGTGTCCCGGGTGCTGCGCCTCGATCGCAAAACCTATTTCTTCAAGATTCTGTTTCCGTCTACGGTGCCCTACATCTTCACCGGGCTAAAAATTGGCATCGGTTTATCTTGGCTGGCCATTATCGCGGCTGAGATGTTGATTGGCGGCGTCGGCATTGGCTTCTTCATCTGGGATTCCTGGAATAGCTCTCGGGTCAGCGACATTATTCTGGCGGTCATTTATGTCGGGATTGTCGGTCTGCTGCTCGATAAGTTCATCACCTTCCTAGGAAGCTTGGTCGTTGCCGAAGACAAGAGCAGCTAGTGCAGTGTCAGGTGGCTTATCAACGCTAAAGACTGGGGCTCTCGTAGGTTGGGTGCAACGAAGTGAAGCCCAATCTACACACCCAGTCGGCATCCTGAGCCTTTGAATCGACTGCTGATTGTCCTTTCACCTGCTAATCGTTATGTCTATTTTTGCGGAAGTTGATCACGTTAACCGGGTATTTGTTCTGCCTGATGGTGGCGAGTATATTGCCCTTTCCAATATTGAGCTGAAGATCCGCAAAGGAGAATTTATCTCGCTGGTGGGTCACTCGGGCTGTGGTAAGTCCACGCTGCTGAACCTAATCGCTGGGTTGGACAAGCCCACCCAGGGCGGGATTATTCTGGAAGGCCGTCAGGTGACCGAACCTGGGCCTGACCGGATGGTGGTATTCCAAAACTATTCGCTGCTGCCCTGGCTAACGGTGCGCGAGAACATCGCCCTGGCGGTGGATTCAGCTATGAAGTCCCTACCCAACGGTGAGCGGCGCGGCATTATTGAACACCACATTGACTTGGTGGGGCTACGCCACGCGGCAGATAAGCGGCCTGCCCATCTGTCTGGGGGGATGAAGCAACGGGTTGCGATCGCACGCGCCCTCGCTATCCGCCCCAAGCTACTGCTGCTGGATGAGCCCTTCGGTGCCCTCGACGCCCTGACCCGAGGCGGACTGCAAGAACAGCTGATGCGGATCTGCCAAGAGAGTCAGGTCACCTGCGTCATGGTTACCCACGACGTAGACGAAGCCCTGCTTCTGTCAGACCGGGTGGTGCTGATGACCAACGGCCCCGCCGCCTACGTGGGCCAAATCCTAGACGTGCCGATTCCGCGTCCCCGGGATCGCATGTCAGTGATTAAGCACCCCAGCTACTACACCCTGCGTAGTGAAGTGGTTTATTTCCTCAACCAGCAGCGTCGGGCCAAGCGTCAGAAAGCCCGTCAAACTGTCGCCGTGGCCCGCAATGGTCTAGAGAAAGTCAACCTCGACCTCGGCTTTATTCCCCTGACCGACTGCGCTCCCCTCGTGGTGGCCAAAGAGCGAGGCTTCTTTGAAAAACAGGGTCTGACCGAGGTTAACCTGCGGCGGGAACCGAGCTGGAAGGCCATTGAATCTGGAGTCCGCAACAAGCGACTAGACGGAGCCATGATGGTGGCCGGGATGCCCTTAGGCATGACCCTGGGCTTTAACGGCAAGCCGCCAGTACCGGTAGTCACCGGCATCACCCTCTCCCGCAACGGCAACGCCATCACCTTCCACCGTCGCTTCTTAGACGCTGGCGTGCGCAACCTAGCGGACTTCAAAGGCTACATTGCCGCCAACCCCGATCAAAAACCGATCCTGGGCATTGTTCATCCCACCTCAATGCACAACTTAATGTTGCGCTACTGGCTGGCCTCCGCTGGCATCGATCCCGACCGGGATGTGAATCTGATGGTAATTCCCCCGGCCCAAATGGTGGCCAATCTCAAGTCCGGCGGCATTGACGGCTACTGCGTGGGCGAGCCCTGGAACTCCCGAGCGGTGAACGAAGGGCTGGGCTTCGTCATGGCCACAGACCTCGATATCTGGCCGGGCCACTGCGAAAAAATGATGGGCGTGCGGGAAGACTGGGCAACGGCCTATCCCCAAACCCACCTAGCTTTGGTCAAAGCCCTGCTCGAAGCCTGTGACTACTGCGATGACCCGCGCAATCGCGAAGACGTCGCCGCCTTGCTCAGTCGATCTGAGTATGTCGGAGCTGACCCCGCCGATATTCGCCCGGGGTTAGTCGATGCCTACGCCACGGGCTTAGGGGAACCTCAAGATTTACCCCGGTTCAATCAATTTGCCTTCGACAAAACCAACTGCCCCGATCGCACCGAAGCCCTGTGGATGATGACCCAGATGGCCCGGTGGGGCATTATTCCCTTCCCCCGCAACTGGATTGAAGTGCTCGATCGGGTGCGGAAGATGGAGGTGTTCAGCGCGGCAGCCCAGGCGGTTGGAATGATGGATCTCGGTCGCGATCGCGGCCCCATCAAGATGTTCGACGGCACCGTCTTTAACCCAGATGATCCGGTGCAGTACCTGCAAGGGCTCTCGATTCGCCAGGAAATTGACGTCCGAGAAGTCAGCCTAGACAGTTCTCGGCCCCGGGTAGATACCCCCGCCGCTTAAACAACCGGCTTGCCAATCTGGGCTAAATCAGCCGCCTAGCCCAGATTGGCGAATCAGCTTAATCCAGTCAAACGCCTTAACGACCATACTCCAGCCCGTGCCTGATCCGAACCTGTCTGATATTCACCCTGTTGATTACCCCAGACCTATGCAAACCCTGCAAACCCCAACTGACGCTAAATCTCGTTTAGCCGATCCCTTCCTCAGAATCGAAGGGGTATCTAAGGTCTACGCCACCCCTGAAGGCCCGTATCCGGTACTGGATGACATCAGCCTGACGGTGAACGAAGGCGAATTCGTTTGCCTAATCGGCCACTCTGGCTGCGGTAAGTCAACCCTGCTGGATATGGTGTCAGGGTTTAAAAAACCGACGGAAGGGACGGTTTGGCTCCAGTCTCAGCCAATCCGCGAGCCTGGCCCAGATCGAATGGTGGTGTTTCAAAACTACGCCCTACTGCCCTGGCTGACGGCCTACGACAACGTTTATCTAGCGGTGGATGCAGTGTCTCCCAAGCTGAAAAAGCGGGATAAGGCTGCGATCGTCAACGAGCATCTGGCCCTGGTGGGGCTGACTGAAGCCGCCCACAAAAAGCCCAAGGAACTCTCCGGCGGGATGAAGCAACGGGTGTCGATTGCCCGAGCCCTGGCGCTGCGACCCAAGGTGCTGATCTTGGATGAACCCTTTGGCGCACTAGATCCGATCACCCGAGAAGAACTGCAAGAAGAGCTGTTGAAAATCTGGGCTGATCACAAAGTGACGGTGCTGATGATTACCCACGACATTGACGAGGCGTTGTTCCTCGGCGATCGGCTGGTGATGATGACCAACGGCCCGTCCGCCAAAATCGGCGAAGTGCTAGATCTGCCCTTTGAGCGGCCCCGAGAGCGGACGCGCCTAATGGAGCAGCCGGAATACTACGACCTGCGCAACCATGCCATGGAGTTCCTGTTCCAGCTCCATGCCCATGAGGAAGACTAGCCAACTGGCTTAGCCAACTGGCTGCACAACTCCCTCTGGCTGCATGATCCGTTTTGCTGCACTACCGTGACCGTTTGCTATGACCGAGTCTGCTCCGGCCTCTTCCCTTGATCCAACCACAACCTTATGTCCCTACTGCGGCGTCGGTTGTGGTTTAGAAGTGATGCCCCCGGCTCGTCCGGGGCGGCCAGTCAACCGGGATAAGGCAGGCAACCCAGTCTGGCAGGTGCGGGGCGATCGCAGCCATCCCTCTAGCAAGGGCATGGTCTGCGTCAAGGGAGCGACCGTGGCCGAAGCCCTGGATAAGGATCGGCTGAAGTACCCGATGATGCGCCAATCCCTAGATGCGCCGTTTGAGCAGGTGAGTTGGGATCAGGCACTTGATCGAATTGCCACGGAAATTCAGGCGGTGCGGCAGCGGTTAGGGCCTCAGGGCATCTGTATGTATGGCTCTGGCCAGCTCCAGACTGAGGATTACTATGTGGCCCAAAAGCTGCTGAAGGGCTATTTGGGCACCAACAACTTTGACTCGAACTCTCGGCTCTGCATGTCTTCGGCAGTGGCAGGCTATAGCCAGAGCCTGGGGTCAGATGGGCCGCCCTGCTGCTATGAGGATTTAGATCAGACTGACTGTGCCTTTTTGATTGGCACCAATGCGGCAGAGTGCCACCCGATTGTTTTCAATCGCCTGCGCCGCCACCATAAGAAAAACAAGCAGGTGAAGCTGATCGTCGTGGATCCGCGCCGCACCCAAACGGCGAAGGATGCCGATCTCCATCTTGCGATCGCACCCGGTAGCGACATCACCCTACTCAACGGCATCGCCCATTTGCTGCTGCGCCAGGGCTGGATTGATCCCGAATTTATCGACGGCTGCACCGATGGGTTTGTCGCCTATACCGAAGTGCTGCGACACTATCCGCCAGAACAGGTAGCCAAAGTTTGCGGCATCCGCCAGCAAGATTTAGAAACGGCGGCCCAGTGGTGGAGCCAGTCGGGCAAGGTGCTGTCCCTGTGGTCTATGGGGATGAACCAATCCAGAGAAGGGACGGCTAAGGTGCGCAGCCTGATCAATCTGCATCTGATGACTGGGCAAATCGGCAAGCCTGGAACGGGGCCGTTTTCGCTCACCGGCCAGCCCAACGCCATGGGCGGTCGCGAAACCGGCGGGCTGGCCCACATTCTGCCGGGCTATCGCGTCGTCAAGGCTCCCCAGCATCGTCAGGCGTTAGAGCAGGCGTGGGGCTTGCCGCCGGGGCAGATTAGTCCCGAACCGGGGCTGGCCGCGTGGGAAATGATGCTGGCATTAGAACTGGGTCAGGTGGGGCTGCTGTGGATTGTCGCTACGAATCCGGCGGTGAGTTTGCCAGATTTAGAGCGCGCCCAAGCCGCGTTAAAAGAATCGCCCTTCACCGTTTATCAAGACGCCTATTACCCCACCGAAACCGCAGAATTCGCCCATTTGCTGCTGCCCGCCGCCCAGTGGGGCGAAAAGACGGGCACCATGACCAATTCTGAACGGGTGGTCACCCTTTGCAGCCAGTTTCGCTATCCGCCGGGGGAAGCCCAAGCCGACTGGCAGATCTTTGCGACTGTGGGTCAACGGCTGGGGTTTGGTGACGGTTTTGGCTGGTCATCCTCGGCCCAGGTGTATGACGAGTTTGCCCGCCTGACCCAGGGGCAGTTGTGCGATGTCAGCGGACTCAGTCATCAGGTGCTGGCAGAACACGGCCCGATCCAGTGGCCCCAGCCCGTGGGGACAGAACTGCAAACTGAACCGACCAAGCGACTTTATACCGATTTCCGCTTTGCCACGGCCAATGGACGAGCCCAGTTTGGGGCGTTCCACAGTCGGGGCTTAAGTGAACCCCCCGATCCCGCGTTTCCGTTTGTGCTGACCACGGGGCGGCTGTACGGCCATTGGCATACCCAAACCCGCACAGGCCGAATTGAGAAAACGGCGGCCATGTATGCGGAGCCTCTGCTAGAAATCAATCCCCGGGATGCCCAGCAGCTCAAGGTGCAGTCTGGCGAAACGGTGGAGGTGCGATCGCGCCGGGGACGAGCTGTTCTGACGCTGTTGGTGACCCAAAACATCCGTCGGGGCACAGTGTTTATGGCGATGCACTGGGGATCCCTGTGGGCAGACGAGGCAGCCTGCAATACCTTGACCCATCCCGACCGCTGCCCCGATTCTTTGCAGCCTGAACTCAAAGCTTGTGCAGTGCAGGTATTGCCGATCGCAGAGGCTGAACTCAGCGACGAACAACCCACCCATCAAGCCACCGAATCATCCACAGCTTATTCCCCTCAACCGTCATTAGCCAACCAATAAATCCCCCTCTAAATCACCATCCATTAGGGGAAGAACCGCCAACCGTCACACCTTACCCCTGCCCCTGACCGCAGTGAAGTTGTGGTCAGCGAAATCGAAACTTGAGCTTGTAGCTGGGCATACTGAATATAAGGCTGCTGATACTGCTCCAAGTTGGAGATCAAGCGCAGCAGACTCAGCTTTATGTTCCCGGTGCCGCTGTGGCCAACCTTCATTCCGCCGCTAACTTTGCCGAGGCTGCCCAATCTGTCTTAGCCTTTCTCCATGACCGGCTAGGGTTTGCCCTGTGGATGGTGACCCGCACCGAGCAAGATCAGTGGATCGTGCTTCAAACCGAAGATCACGGATACGGCGTCAAAACAGGCGATCTGTTCCGCTGGACTGACTCATTTTGTAGTCGCATGGTTCGGGGAGAAGGCCCCCGAGTTGCGCCCCGGTCTGACCAAGTTGACGCTTACCGAGCGGCCCCCATCAACCAAGCCGTCAACATCGGTGCCTACATCGGCGTCCCCTTGGCCTATGCCGACGGACAGCTCTTTGGCACCCTCTGCGCCATTGACCCAGATCCCCAGTCCGACCAGATCACGCAAGAATTACCGTTGATTGAGCTCATGGCAGATTTGCTCAGTCGTCTACTACAGGCAGACCTAGCCCTAGAGCAAGAAACCCGTTCCCGAGAACGGGCTCAACTGGAAGCCGATACAGATGCGCTGACCGGACTGTACAACCGGCGAGGCTGGAACAAAGTGCTGACCCTAGAAGAACAGCGGTGTCGCAACTATGGCCATTCTGCCGGGGTCATCAGCCTCGATTTAAATGACCTAAAGCCGATCAACGATACTTTGGGGCACAGCGCCGGGGATAACCTGCTGCAAGCCACAGCCCAAGTCTTGCGCCGAGAATCCCGCAGCGAAGACTGTGTAGCCCGGATTGGCGGCGATGAGTTTTCGATTTTGGTGATCAATGCCGATGCTCAATCCACTTCAGCCCTAGTGGAACGCCTCAAAGCTGCGTTGATCATGGTGGGCATCAGTGCCTCTTTGGGCAGTGGGGTTCGCCACCCGGCATTTGGACTAGCCGGAGCCTGTGAAGCGGCTGATCGGGGGATGTATCTGAATAAACAACAGCATAAGCGGCGACGGCTGCCCCCCATTCCGAGCAGTACGTAAAGCCCCTTTGGCCCTAGCCTCAGGCGGGGGATTCGGCGGTCTTGGTCAAAAACGGTTCAGGATAAATTCGGGTCACTCGAAACCAAATGGCCGTGGTTTGCTTTTCCCAAACCAGGCGCTGAATCGTAATGTCTGCCTGGGCTAGCCAATTTTGATCCACCAGGGGAATTGCCGCATCCACGGGCAGAATCCGATAGCCCGATTTTACGCAGTGGTACACCTGGCCTAACGCCAGCGATTCTGGATAACCCTGGGCTGGGGTTAGCTTCAGCAGACTATTGACTTCACAGGGCATCCCCATGACCGCTTTCTCCAAATGCTGACTTTTGCCGGTTAGCCGACACCGTTTGCAAGCAGCGTAGCTGCCCTGAATCCGGCCAATAGATCCGGCCAATAGATCTGGTCAGTAGACCCGGCTAATGAACCCAGTCAAGATTGACCCAGATCGAACTTGACCGCAATCGTGTAGGACGGACGCTGCTTTTCTTCGCGCTTTGACTTGACTAGCCGAAAGTCATCGTCGATGTAGAGGTGTTCTAGTTTGGGTTTGGCCTTGTTGGCTCCCTGTAGCTGCTTCGACGCTTTTTGGTTGGTTTTCTTCGAGAATGGCACCTTGACGGTCAGGGTCGGATTATCGGCCTGATTGGCTGTCTTGGCCATGGTGCGGCTAAACCAATCATCGGCAGCTTGGGCAG
>PXDR01000301.1 GCA_003566335.1 Cyanobacteria bacterium T3Sed10_344R1 | reverse complement strand
TCATGTCCCGAATCCGGTACTTGAGGCGGCGATGGTAGCGGATTTCATGTTCAAAGGCGTCCAGCTCTTGCTGGGTGGGCAGCCCGCCCCAAATCAGCAGGTAGGCGGTTTCGAGAAACGTGCTTTTTTGGGCTAGTTCCTCAATGCGGATGCCCCGGTATTGAAGGATGCCTGCCTGCCCGTCCACGTGGCTAATGCTAGATTGGGTCGCCGGAATCCCCTCTAAACCGGGCTTGTATTCGCATACAGTCATAGTGTTACCGCTGATATAGGTGCTGATCTGGGTTACTGATGTCGATTGCTGGTCTAGGGGAGTGATCCCTAGATTTAATGAGCATTCAGCCCGAAACTGACGCCGATGTCAGTTCTCCAGGCTACAGGAACGGCAGTCCTGGCTCCCCAATAAATCTACAGCAACTCTCCTCTTCGTAAGCGACAGCCCTGGGTCAGCTACAGCAGCAGCCGAGGCGGACAGAGCCAAAAGAGCTGGCTGTGGCCAATTGCCTCCCCTACCGGAACCTGAAGGCCGATAATGCCGCCTTTTTTTAGAATCCAGGCGTCTTCAGCGCTGCGATCGCACCCCCCCACCAACTGCTGCGCCCACTGGCTGAGGTCGGGTTCGTGGCCGACTAATGCGATCGCAACTTTCCCAGCCCCCTGTCCCAGAGCTAACCGAGGCAGCCAGTCCCCGATATTGCCACCGGGCTGAAGGGCGTCACAAACCTCTGGGATTGGCCCCAGGGCTGCCTGGTGCAAGATCGCCGCCGTTTGCTGTGCCCGCATTAGGGGACTGGTCAATAGTTGGTCGAAAGTCAGGGAGAGTTGGTGAAGTCGGGTTGCGATCGCAGCCGTTTTCCGCCGCCCCACCTCAGTTAGCGGTCGGTCGTCATCATTGGCATAGGTACCCCGCTGGGCGGCAATGCCGTGGCGGATTAGGTAAAGCTGGGTGGACATGCGCTGTATCGTTCTACGTCTTTGCCCATAGGTCTTTGCCTAGATTAATCCGTATTGATTTCCCCATCCTCTGGATTCACCAAGCGCAGCAGCTTTTGCTTGATCTGGGTGTCAAAGACCTCCCACTTCATCCGGTTATAGTCGCTGTTTTCGTAGAAGCCGGACAAAAAGCCTACGGGAATTTCAAAGCCCCCCGCCATCGATCGACCGCCGCCAAAGAACCGGCCCCGGTTATCTTGGCCAAAGGCTTCCTTGATAAATTCATCCGGGTCAAGGGTGAGCTTATTGGTGCGCAGAGAGCCCACAACCACTTCTCGCTCTTCGTCCTCATCGTGGACAATGCCGTAGACCAGGGCCGTGTGCACATTTTCCTCGGTGCCCAAAAAGTCGGCAGCCTGGGGAATGGCGTCCCGGTCGTCGTAGCGGAGATATCCCACCCCGGCGATCGACACACTGTTCTGCACCTTGCGGTTGCGCAGGGAGCGCTCAATCACGTCCATCACCCGCTTCGAGCGAGAGGCTTGCAGGATGGCGCTGAGCAACTGCCCATCACAGTAGCGACTGAGGTAAGCCGCCGCCAAAAACTCGGCCTCAGCCGCATACATCAACTGATTCGTGTCAGAGCGCAGCCCGTGAACTAAGGCGGTGGCACATTTGACATGCTCGCTAATGCTGCGATCCAGCTTCAGCATCCCGGCTTGCAGGTACTGGGTCAGAATAGTCGCAGTCGCCCGAATGTGGGGCCGTAGGTCAACCACCTCAGCATCTAGTTTGCCTTGAGGAGCATGGTGGTCAATCACGAGCCGTAAGGGGAGCCCTCGTTCTTGCACGATGGGAACAAGCTGGCTGGTGGTGCCCTGGGTGTCAATCAATACATAGCCCTGATAGTTGCTGAGATCAGGGGTTTCGCCACTCTGGGCCACCCAGCGCCGAGCAGGTAGACCGGTTAGCTTCACCAGGGCCACATTTTCTTGATGGCTCAGGGTAGCAGCATAGAAAATATCGCAGGTAATGTCGTAAGTCTTGGCAATTAACTTATAGGCCCAGGCCGAGGCGAGGGCATCTGGGTCAGGAAAATCTTGCAGCAGGACAATCTGGCGCTCATCTTCGTGATTTTGCAGCATCCGCCGCAGGGCTTCGATCGGAGCATCCTTAGCACTATCGGCTTTGCGCGCGGGAGCGTCGTCGTCTGCGGCGCTATTGCGGCCATTTTGCTCGACCTGCCGGGTGCTGGTTTGCCCCATACTGGAACCCGCTGGGCCACCGGCTTGGTCTAGTTGCCCAGGGTCTGTAAATTCCACAACGGAACCATTATTGTGTTTCACGGTCTTAGTTACCCTGCGAGCTGCTGACTGAGTTTCGGACAAGGGGAACGTCCTTTTTCATACCCCGTCTTTATTAATTATGGCTATCCCCTGGCCAAAATAGTAGGGTTAGCCCCAGGGTTATGCCCTAAGAGGGGGCTATAGCGCTAGAATTTTGCCTTGCCTTCAAGTTCTGCATTTCGAGGATTTGCCATGACACTCAAATCATGGATTGCGCCGTGGATCGCCTCAGTCATTTTGGTCGGTGCGACCCTGACAGCCTGGCCTGCCCAAGCTTGGGCTCATGCGGTTGAAACAAACTTCATGGTCAACTTAGTCACCCAGGATTTGGAGTTCGTCTCGAACTACAGCACGGGCGAACCGTTTGATGGGGCGACCGTCACCATTTTTTCGCCAGACCAGCCTGATACCCCTTGGGGCGAAAGCCACATGGATGAGGACGGGCGATTCAGCTTTGTCCCAGATATCGCCATTCCAGGGGATTGGCGGGTGGAGTTTTACCAGGATGGCCACAGTGACCTGATGGTCGTGCCGGTGCAGCCGAATGGGGCGATTGAGTATCAGCGCATTAGCTGGGACGAGGGCCAAGACATTCACCACGCTGGACTGCCCCTAGCAGCCCTAGAAGCGCTGGTATTAGGCAGCGGGTTAGGAATCTTAGCCTTCCGATTTCGCAAGCTGCTGCGCCAAGCCTTTAGCTGAGGTTCCCTGAACCCGCAAGTACCGCCCCAAGACTAGACATTGGGGCTTGCGTAGGTTGGGTGCAACGCAGTGAAACCCAACAATAGAAACCCAACAATATTAGAGGTTCCACGAGTTTGCTGGGTTCCGCTAACGCTCCACCCAGCCTACGAATTTTACGAATTTAGAATTATGTAAATCTGTGTAGATCATTGGGGCTAATTTGGCATCGTGGGTTACTTGGCGTTTGAGCTGCGTTTCAGTCAGTTAAGTCCAGGGCAACTAAATCAAGGGTGTGGATCCCATCTCCTTCATTGGAAAGAGGGCGTTTGGCCGTGATCTGCGTAAGCTGATCTCAACAGGTTGAGCTGCAACGCTCACGCTAACGAGGGAGATGCCCATGGCAGGAAACGTAGATAGGCAGCCGTTAACTGGCCCAGAACTACTCAGTTGTGCCAAAGCTAATGCCAGGGCCGGGATTGACGTGGCCGCTGAATGCAGTGGCTATGGCGGCGATACGGCAGCGTTCATGAGCCAACTGCGGCAAGTGGGCACGGAGATGGGGATCACCATCAACCGCATGGAAGATTTAATCAGCGATCAGCAAAAGATCCGTCAGCAAGGCGGTACAAGCGTTGCTCCAGATAGTGGCGGCAAGCTGTAGGCCAAATCTACAGGCCAAGTGTTGCCCTAGGGTTTTGAAATCGACACGCGCTAGGGCAAAGGCTGTCAGGCCCGCCAGTTGACCCGCTAGTTGACTAGCCCCGACCGCAAGGCTCGCACGGCGGCTTGGGTGCGATCGCTGGCCCCGAGCTTGTTCAAAATGTTGCGTACGTGGGTTTTGACAGTGCCGACGGTGACAAAGAGCTTGTCTGCGATCGCAGCATTACTGCACCCGGCCACAATCAGCTCTAGAATCTCTCGCTCCCGCTGGGTGAGGGGATAGGTTTCTAGAATTTGCTCATATTCTGGAGACACCGCCTCAATTTCGATGGTGCGACCGGGATCTTCTGGGGTGGGTACTGCGGGTTCTTGCCGCACTTGGCGTAAGACTAAATTTGCGATCGCTGGGTCAATCCAAGAATGACCTTCACTGGTTTCGCGGATGGCGCTCATCAACCGACTAAGCTCTACATCCTTAATACAGTAAGAGTCTGCCCCAGCCGCAAAAGACGCCATCACCGCCTTTTCGTCATCGTGCATGGTCAAGATCAGCACCTTCGTAGCAGCTTCAGGCATCTCCTGCATAAAGGCTTTAAATTGCTGAGTCAGTTCAATGCCGTCTAGATCCGGTAAGCCGATGTCCACCACGGCCACATCGGGCACCATTTCTTTTAGCAAACTCAACCCTTGAATGCCGCTAGCGGCTTCGCCAACCAGAGTTAAGTCGTCTTCTTGCTCAATCGCAGCCTTTAGGCCCACGCGAGTCAGGTTATGGTCTTCCACCAGCACCACGCGAATCTTGCTCATAATTTCTAAGGCTGCCAAAAAAAGAGGATAGAGGACAATCACCAGACCAGCTCAAGCGATGCTCTGGCATTGAGTTTAGGTTGATGCGAAGAGCCGCCCCTGATGCGGGCAAGGACTGGGTAACTCTCCCAAGACTAACGAATCGTTGGCTCCCTGGATTTTCAGGATCGATGGGCCTGACCAACAGGTCTAGATTAACGGTTGTAGATGTAAATTGAGATCCTGCGACGAGGCGTCGTTTATCCCACTAGGCTGATTAGCGGTTTGCTGATTGGCCGTTTGCCTATCGGTCACTATAAAAAAAGATCAAGCAAAAAAACAAGTTTTTTGATACTAGTACATCGTAAACGACAGGCTCCCCCTCCGATATGGTTTCTTCTGCCGACGAGTCTCAGCTGCGATCGCACATCGCTGATCTAGAACAGCAATTAGCCCAGATCCAAGGCGATTACGACCGTATGGCCGTCCGAGAAGCCAACCTGCGGGCCAGCGAACAGCGGTTCCGCAGCATTTTGCGGCGAGCCAGGGAGGTAATCTTCCAAACCGATCGTCAGGGCCGCTGGCTGTTCCTCAGCCAAGGCTGGCAGGGCATTACCGGGCTATCGGTTGATCACAGCCTGGGGCGCTCCTGGCTAGAAACCGTTGCCCCGAGCGATCAGATGATTAGCCAAACCATCTTTCGCCAGGTGATGGAGCGGGAGGTTGACCTCTACCGCCACGAGTTCCGCCTAATCAGCACGGGGCGGGAAGAACGATGGCTAGAAATGGTGATCCAGCCA
Source organism: Cyanobacteria bacterium T3Sed10_344R1 (assembly GCA_003566335.1). Taxonomy (GTDB): domain Bacteria; phylum Cyanobacteriota; class Cyanobacteriia; order Phormidesmidales; family Phormidesmidaceae; genus PXDR01. The sequence goes on along the minus strand of PXDR01000301.1, from coordinate 4,574 downwards.
GATTTAGACGGGGCAGGTCAGCTCCAAGGCGCTTCTGGCACCCTGTGCGATGTCTCAGAACGCAAGGCCGCAGAAGCTCTGCTACGCACCCGGGCCAATGAACTGACCCGCATCAATGCCGTACTGCTGCAGACCACCGCCCTGCTAGAGCAGCGCAATCAGGAGCTGGATCAGTTCGCCTATGTAGCGTCCCATGACCTCAAAGCGCCGCTCCGGGCGATCGCAAACCTATCGGCCTGGATTGAAGAAGACCTGGGGGAAATGCTGCCCCCGGAAAATCAACACCAAATGCAGCTGCTGCGGGGCCGGGTACACCGGATGGAAGCCCTGATTAACGGGCTGCTGGCCTATTCCCGGGTAGGTCGCGTGGAAACCCCGGTTGAGCACGTGGATGTGGGCGACTTAGTCCACCGGATTCTGCAAGATTTAGCGCCGCCAGACACCTTCACCATTGACATTTCCCCAGATTTACCCAGCTTGCGAACCAAGCGGTTGCCCCTCAGCCAAGTGTTTGCCAATTTGCTCAGCAACAGCATTAAGTATTGCGATCGCAGCGACGCCCACCTAAAGGTTGAGGTCGAAGATGAAGGCCAATACTACGCCTTTAGCGTCAGCGACAACGGCCCCGGCATTGCCCCGCGATACCACAACAAAGTGTTCGTCATTTTCCAGACCCTAGAGTCCCGAGATCGGGTCGAAAGCACCGGCATCGGCCTATCCATCGTGCGCAAAGTTGTAGAAGGGGAAGGGGGCAAAGTCACCCTGATCTCCCAGGTGGGTGAAGGGGCCACCTTTCGCTTTACCTGGCCAAAGTCTTCCCCCTAGGGCCGGAGCATCCCGCAAAGCTGCCGGTGGGGTCGAAGCGGTAGAGACGGATGCTTTACCTGTTGCCTTGTCTGTTGCCTTTAAAACTATCTTGAACTGTTTTTAAGACTGTCAGGGCAGAACACATCCCCCCCCAGACATAGGACTAAACTAAGCAGACTGTTTCTTGTAACAGAGGCCACCAGTCGCAAAAATAGGCACACTTAAATCAGCGATCGAAATCACAGCCAACACCTGATCCAAATCTCAACTCAGGGTCGCCCTTGAGCCTTTGCGGACTCAGTCGCAGGGGCTGGATTTTGATCAACTGGATCTCTTGCTGGATCTTCATAAGCTGGATCTTCATGAGCTAGAGTGCCAAGCCAGTCTGCGGCGGCAGTCAGCGCTGAATCTCGGGTATCCCCGTTTCAAAGTGCCGAGATTTTCCCTTCCCCCCCTACTCTTTTCCCGTTTTTTCTGTGCCCATGGACGCTAAAGCGATTAATATCCTGCTAGTCGAAGATGATGATGTTGATGTGATGAATGTCCGCCGGGCCTTCAAGCGCAGCAATATTACTAATCCCCTCTACATCGCCGGTAATGGCCTAGAGGCGCTGGATATGCTGAAAGGCGTAGCGGGTGAAGCCCCAGAAGTGCCAGAGCATCGCCGATTGATCTTGCTGGACTTAAATATGCCAAAAATGGGCGGGATTGAATTTCTCAAAGAACTGCGGTCAATTCCTTCCCTGCGCCCGACCCCAGTTATCGTCTTGACCACCTCAAACCAAGACCAAGACCGAGTCGAAGCCTACAACCTCAACGTTGCGGGCTATATTCTCAAGCCGGTCACCTTCGGCAACTTTGCGGAGGTGATGGCTGCCTTAAATAAGTACTGGACGCTCTGTGAAATGCCTTAATGCCATGGATTCCGCCTATGACATTTTGGTGGTAGATGATGACGAAGTCGATCGGATGGCGGTGCGTCGTGCTCTGCAGCGATCTGATTTGGCCTGCAAAATTCATGAGGTGACTGACGGAACCGATGCGATCGCAGTTCTGAGTCAGCGCGCCTTCGACTGCGTTTTTCTTGACTATCGTTTACCAGACATGGATGGCTTGTCTCTGGTGCAGCACCTGAGACAACAGGGACTTCGGCTGCCGCTGATTGTGTTAACGGGTCAAGGAGACGAGCAAATTGCCGTAGATCTGATGAAAGCTGGAGCCTCAGACTATCTCGCCAAATCCCGAGTAACGCCAGCCAGCTTATCCCGGCTGATCCACAGTGCGCTGCGGGTTTACGAAGCCGAACTAGCCACCGCCAAAGCCCAGCGAGAGCTTCGCCGCACCAACCAGCTCTTGATGGCCCAAAACCAAGAGCTCGAACAACAGCGACAGCGGATTCAGCGCCAGAACTTAGAGCTGATTAAAGCCGCCCGGATTAAGTCGGCCTTTTTGGCCACCATGAGCCACGAATTGCGCACTCCCATGAACGCGATCATGGGCTTTTCCCAAATTTTGCTGCGGTTGAGCAAAGGGCCGCTGAATGATTACCAGCACGACATGGTGCAGCGGATTTTTGACAACGGCAAGCATCTGCTGCTGTTGCTGAATGACCTGCTAGACCTTTCCCGAATTGAAGCTGGGCGGCTAGAACTGCGGCCCGAGCCGGTGGACTTGGCCGGGTTAGTCACCGAAACCGTCGAAGAACTGCGCTCCCTGGCCGAAGAAAAGCAGCTAGCGTTAATCGTCGATTTTCAACTGCAAGAGTCCCGGGTGGTAAACGATGCCAGCCGCCTACGCCAGGTCTTGGTGAATCTGCTGTCAAATGCGATCAAATTCACCGATCAGGGCAAAGTTCAAATCACCGCCAAAGAACGGGAAGAAATTATCCTGATTGACGTTGAAGACACGGGCATTGGCATCGCGTCAGAAGACATTGCCAATATTTTTGACGCCTTCAGCCAGGTTGATCAAACCAGCACCCGCAAACATTCAGGCACCGGGCTAGGTCTGGCGATTGTGGACTCCCTGGTGCGGATGATGCAGGGCCGGATTAGCGTCACCAGTCAACTGGGCCAGGGCACCTGTTTTCGGATTCAGATGCCTCGCTACGTCACCCCCCAAAAGCAGGCCGACAACTTTTGGGCCAGTCGCCACGCCCTTCACTAAATAACCTCACTCAATGGTCTTGGCCTTCGTGTCTTAATCGCACTCTTAATCGCACCCTAGCGAAAGTGCCAGGGTAAAGCTTTGTAAGACTTGGGCTGCTGATCCCAATTTTGAGTTGAAAAATGAGCAGTCTAAGGTTATCAGGGCTTGCGCATCTCCGTCACGCTGCTAAAACAGCTTGACCTACTTTTAAAACTTTCCCCAACGGATTTTTTCCAGGGGGCTTTAGTATTTGGTCAAGGATGCTGCTTATGTCCACTGCTCATACGTCAGAAAATGGAGCGTTCAATGCCTTGCTCCGTCGCCTGCCCCCTGAGGTCGCAACCAGCTTCAGCCCACGTCAGACCCAGGCACTAAAGCAGGCGCTACAAAGTCAAGCCACCAACCGTCACCCCGTTGATCTGCGGCTGTCGATTCCCTGTTGGCCCCGGCGGCTCTACCTGGTGCTGCTAATTGGGCAAGAACGTCGGCCTATGGAGCGGCTGAAACAATGCGATCGCACCGTGGTTGTCAGCCATCGCCAGGTTGGCCTGATGCTGGGTTGTTTACTGCTGGGGGTGGGCAGTGTCTTTGCCCTAAGCCAAGCCCCGAGCTGGGTTAGAGCCGTGCAGGAGCACCCGGTCAACATTCATTCCACCAGCCTGCCCTTTAAAACCACTGAAGAAGAATGCCGCGAAATGGATCGGGTCTGGGAAGACGATAAGTGCTTTGACCCTCTGCACGATCCGAATTTCTAGGATCGGGCCAGTTATTTGGTCGTCATGGTGTAGACCCCGTCCCAGTTATCGCCAGGTGGGGCGATTAGATACTGGTCGATTCGGTTGAGGTGTTCTTTGACCGCCTGGTCATCCCGCAGCTTCAGCGCGTCTTGGAACAGGCGTTTTGCCTTGGCAAAGTCGCGGCTGAGATAGGTGTGGCGAGCTTCGTGATAAAGGCTCAACATGTCATTGGTTACCGCGTCGAGGCTGTGGTCACGATCTTCGAGCAGTTCGTAGATCTTGACCGGCTCACTCTTGCCCTTAACCCGAATCCGATCCAGCTCTCGCACCCAAATCAAGTCGCGGCACAACTCATAGGTGTGCTCACTCAGCACAATATCGCAGCCATACTGCTTGGTGATGCTCTCTAAGCGAGAGCTGAGGTTAACCCCATCACCAATCACGGTGTACTCCATCTTGCGCTGGGAGCCGATGTTGCCGGAGACCACCTCACCAGAGCTAATGCCGATGCCGATGCGGATATCCGGCAAAGACTCGCTGGCCCGCTCTCGGTTAAAGCGATCGAGGCGACGGCGCATATCCAAGGATGCCTGTACCGCTGACCAAGCGTGGCTTTCTAGGGGCAGAGGCGCGCCGAAGACGGCCATTAGAGCATCACCGATGAACTTGTCTAGGGTGCCTTCGTGGTTGAACACGGCTTCCACCATAGTCTCGAAATAGTCGTTCAGCAGGGAGACCACTTCCGAGGCTTCTAGGTTTTCGGTCAGGGTGGTGTAGCCGCGAATATCGGAGAACAGCACCGTGACCTCTTTGCGTTCGCCCACCATCAGGGCATCTTCCCCGAGGGCCATCACCCGCTCGGCCACGCCGGGGGTCATGTAG
>PXDR01000044.1 GCA_003566335.1 Cyanobacteria bacterium T3Sed10_344R1 | reverse complement strand
ATGCCAGTCCTCAGAGACTGGCGAGAGAGTAACCTGCCGATTTTTCCTATTTCTGAAGAGGTCTTTTTATCCGGATTCAAGTCTCAGAGGCTGTCTAAAGAAGATAGACCGACTCTGCCGTAACGCGACCCTTGGCGATGAACGAGCTTTATCTCCTAGCCCAATTAGCTGAAGCAGTTCGTGCAGCCCTGCCCCTAGAGCCGACTGCGATCGCAGCCGTTTCTCCCCAAACTACTGAAGCGGAAGGGGCGGGAGGGGTCAGCACTCAGCCCACTGCGATCGCAACTGAAGCTCACGCCCAGCCAGCCTTTAGCCCTCGCCAAGCCGCCAGCAACGTCCTGCTCCCCCTGCAAAAACTGCCGGTCGTGCTGAGTTCGCTGCCTCAGCCCGAGCCCGTTCCCATGGGCACCATGCCCCAGATGTCCCCCATCAGTACTGGCCTAGTTGATAACCTGGCCTACTTTGCTGGGCCGCGCCCCAGCTCTGGCAGCCAACTCTATCACCAGCGCCGAGCCGCCCTTCAGGCTGGTCAACTCTACACGCGCCTCGCTCCCGACAGCTTTCAGGCCCAGTGGATTAACGCCCAGGCCCAGCCCACCTACGAACAGTGGCAACAGCTTCTTGCCCAAGAAGCCAAGGCCGTGGGCCAAGGCCAGGGGCAAAACCAGCTCACCGTCATGCTGGGAGACTCCTTAAGCCTGTGGCTGCCGCCAGAATGGCTGCCGCGCCATCAGTTTTGGCTGAACCAAGGCATTTCTGGGGACACCACCGCAGGCATCTTAAATCGGCTCTCCGCTTTAGATAACACCCGTCCCACCACCATCCACCTGATGGCAGGCATCAACGACCTGCGCCACGGGGCATCGAACCAGACCGTTTTGACTAACCTCTCCGCCATCGTCCAACAGCTCCAGCAGCGCCATCCCCAGGCCGAGATTGTGATCTACAGCATTTTGCCCACGCGATTGCCCCAACTGCCTAGCGATCGCATCGCCGATTTAAACCAGCAAATTCAGTCCATGACCGCCCAAACCGGCGTCAACTTCCTCAACTTGCAGCCCCACTTTGCCGATAACCAAGGCGGGCTCCGCCCCGACCTCACCACCGACGGACTTCACCTCAACCTCAGCGGCTATCGGCTTTGGCACCATGCGATCGCCCAAATTTAAGTTCGGCCCCGATCCCCAGTTCTAAACCTCAGCCCTAAACCCCAGTAAAATCCGGGTAACTGTCCTATCCGGCGAGAATAGCCCGTACTAGAATGGGGTGTTATTTCCGCCCGCAAAGATTGTGCCCATGAGAGCTTACCTGGCTGCCGCACTGCAGATGACGAGCGTGCCTGACTTGGCCAAAAACCTAGCCCAGGCTGAAGACCTAGTCGATCTAGCCGTCCGCCGAGGGGCTGAATTAATTACCCTGCCAGAGAACTTCTCATTTCTGGGAGACGAAGCCGCCAAGCTCGAACAAGCCGCGACGATTCAGGCCGCCAGCGAGAAGTTTCTCAAAACCATGGCCCAGCGCTACCAAGTCACCGTGCTTGGCGGCGGCTACCCCGTGCCCACCGAAGACGGCAAAGTCTACAACACTGCCCTGTTAATCGACGCCAACGGCCCGCTGATGCGCTACGAAAAGGTGCACCTGTTTGACGTTGACCTGCCCGACGGCAATACCTATCGCGAGTCCAGCACCGTTTGCTCCGGCCAATCCCTGCCTGGGGTCTATCCGTCCAAAGACCTCGGCCATTTGGGCCTATCCGTCTGTTACGACGTGCGCTTTCCCGAACTCTATCGCCACCTGTCCCAAATGGGGGCCGACGTCCTGGTCGTCCCCGCCGCCTTCACTGCCTTCACCGGCAAAGATCACTGGCAAGTGCTGCTGCAAGCCCGAGCGATTGAAAACACCTGCTATGTGATCGCCCCGGCCCAAACTGGCTTCCATAACAGCCGCCGCCAGTCCCACGGCCACGCCATGATTATTGACCCGTGGGGCGTAATTTTGGCTGATGCTGGGGTCGAGCCTGGCATGGCGATCGCAGAAATTGTCCCGGCCCGACTTGACCAGGTGCGACGCCAGATGCCGTCTTTACAGCACCGAGTTTTCATCTAGCACCCAAAAGACGCCCCAAAAAGACGCAATCAAAAAGCGCGGATCATCCTGCAAAGGTCAGGACAAATCCGCGCTAGCTTGCCAAATGGCGTTACCAAATGACTCAGCTCAACAAGCTACCAGAGCTTAGTACAGCTCTTCCTCTTGGTGGGTGGTGATGGTGCAGTCAGAGGTGGGGTAAGCCACGCAGGTCAGCACGTAGCCGCCTTCAATCTGGTCATCATCCAAGAAGGACTGGTCAGACTGGTCAACCGTACCCGCAGTGATTTTGCCAGCGCAGGTGGAGCAAGCTCCAGCCCGGCAAGAGTAGGGCAGGTCGATCCCTTGCTCTTCAGCGGCGTCAAGAATGTACTCATCATCGGGCACTTCGATGGTGGTGTTGAGACTTTCAGCCTCATTAACAAGGGTAACCTTGTAAGATGCCATGCTGCTATCCTCCCAATTGTCAAATAGGTCTTAGTTGCTGACCCATAACCCTTACTTGATGAACACTTAAGGATTTCTTTATTGGGCCAACCACACTTTTGATACTACGGGAAAAGTTGAAGTCTGTGGGGTCAAACCCAGATTTGGCCCAACGGGATTCGTGATATTAAATTGGCTTTTTTGCCTAAATTACTTATGGATGGCTTGACAGCACTTAGGTCTGAAACCCGCTGACAACCTGGCAATTGCCAATTCTCCCTGGCTTATTGCGGGCACTTCTCAATTGCTCCGATCCCATCCCAAAGGAAACAAGTTATCAGAAAACTTTGTGCTATAAGTAAAACTTATATTTAGTCTGTTTTATTGGTTGAATTAAGAAGAGGCAAATAGAAGTCGGGAGTTTAACTCTCGAATTAACCAATTTCATCAGCCCAACTGCCGAAGCAGATGGGGTTTCTGCTGACTGGTATGGTGGCTGTAGCCGCATACAAAATTGATGGCGCGGCAACCTCTCCGACATAAGGAGACCCAATCTTAGGAGCAGCGATCGCAGGAGAATAGCGAATGACAACAGATCGGCCTTTGGGGATCGGGATTGTGGGGACGGGCTACGCCGCGAAAGTCCGGGCAGAGACGTTTCAGGCAGATCCCCGCAGCAACGTGCGGGCGGTGGTGGGGCGCACCGCTGAAACCGCCGCAAACTTTGTCCAGTCGGTTGAGGGGGATGCGATCGCACTAACAGACTGGCGACAGCTCATCAGCCGAGACGACATTGACCTCGTGGTGGTGTGCCACATCAACAGCGGCCACGGTGAAGTGGCCCACGGGGCGCTCTCCGCCGGGAAGCATGTGGTGGTGGAGTATCCCCTGGCCCTGACCGTGGCGGAAGCAGAGGGGTTGCTGGCCCTAGCTACCCGACAACAGCGACTGCTGCATGTGGAGCATATTGAGCTGCTGGGCGGCTGGCATCAGGCCATGATGGCCAACCTGGACGCTATCGGTACCCCTCAATATCTGACCTATCAGACCCTTAACCCCCAGCGACCCGCGCCATCTAAATGGACTTATAGCCGCCAGCTCTTTGGCTTCCCCTTTGTGGGCGCGCTTTCGCGGATAAACCGCCTAACCCATCTATTTGGCCCGGTCAAAACGGTGGCCTGCCAAAACCGTCTGTGGGGCTCAGGAGACTACTTTCACACCTGCCTCTGCACGGCTCAACTGACCTTTGTCTCGGGGCTGATTGCGGATGTGACCTACGGCAAGGGGGAGCAAATTTGGCAAGCGGGTCGGTCGCTAACCCTCCACGGTAGCCAGGGCGGCCTAGTTTTCGACGGCAACAGCGGCCTGTTGATTCAGCCTGACCAGCAACCCCAAACCCTTGACCTCGGGGGCCGAAAAGGGCTATTTGCCCAAGACACCGCCGCCGTGTTGACTCATCTAGAAACCGGGGCCGAACTCTACGTCACCCCCCAGGAGAGTCTGTATGCCCTGCGGGTGGCGGCAGCAGCCCAAACGGCGGCCCAGGATGGAACCGTTGTCGCGCTTTGAGGGGATTGGTCTCGGGGTCTCGGGTTATTTATCCCGAGGCACTTGGGTGACGCGCCAGTTGAGCTTGAGGTTGATCCAGAAGTTCCAGAGGGTGGCGACTGCGATCGCAATTAGGTTAGCCAGATAGCGCCCCTGACCGCCAAACACCTGGTTAAACAGCAGGTTCAGCACCAGCACATTCAGGAATAGCCCGCCTGAACAAATGGCGACGAACTTGAGCAGCCGCTTCAATCGGGCGCTCCACCCCTGCTGGCGACTCGACACATCCGCAAACGTCCAGGCATCGTTCCAGACAAAATTATTGATCATGGCAATACCCGCCGCGATCACCTTGCTGCGGGTTAACCCCCAGGCTAACGTGCTGGGATCGCTGAGCAAATACAGCACCGCCATATCCACAAACACGCCGCTGAGGCCGACCACACCAAACCGCAAGAGTCGGGCTAGGGGCAGTTGCCGACTAGATTTCAGCCGATTCCAGCGGCTGCGGTGACCGTCAAACCGCAGCTTCAGCAGATGCTGCAAATAAGCGCCATACTGCCGCCAGGTCACCTTACTTTCCCCAGCCGCCCGCTCTTGAAAGACATACCCCACCTCGGCAATCTGCTCCACATTGCCCCGGCCAATCACCTCTAGCAAAATCTTGTAGCCTGCTGGGGCTAATATCGGCCCTGCGATCGCAGATCTTTGTACCAGGAAAAACCCACTCATCGGATCTGACACTCGCCCGACCACCGACGGCAGCAGCACCAGACCCAGCACCTGAGCCCCACGGGAGAGAAACCGCCGAGCTAAGCTCCACTCACTGACGCCGCCCCCTTCGACATGACGGCTGGCCACCGCTAAGTCTGCCCCCGCCTGCACATGGCCCAATAGCTTCAGCAATGCCTGGGGCGGATGCTGCAAATCCGCATCCATCACCCCCAACACTGGCCCAGTCGCCACCTGCCAGCCGCGAATTACCGCCGAGGATAGCCCCCGCTCCCCCTGCCGCCGCATCACCCGGAGTTGGGGAAATTGCCTTGTTAGCTCCGCTGCCAAAGCCCAGGTCTGATCAGGGCTGTCATCATCCACCACAATCAGCTCATAGGCTTGGGGTAACGCCTGATCCAAGAGCGCTACTAGCTGCCGCACCACCGAAGCCAGGGTCTGGCTTTCTTGGTAGGTCGGCAGCACTAGGGACAGTTGAATGGGGTGCGAGGCGGCGGGTGCATCAGCCTGATTTGACGGTCTGGCCGGAACTTGCAGCGCACCAGCAGGCTGGGGGATCAGCATTAGGTCGGACAACAAAACAACTCGTTTCTTAGGATGCCAACCTATGGTCGCACTTGAGTGATCCCCTGGGCCAATCCCCAGTCTGGTCGGCCAGTCTTACTCCATTGCCTGGGGGCTGAGCAATTCCCGCGCCATCCGGTAATAGGTGGCCCAATAGGCGGCATCAGGCCGACTGCGCCACTGGGGTCGGGTCACTTGCAGGGTCAAGATGGGCACCGAAATCCCCTGGCTTTCGCCAACCACGATGACGGAGGCTTCGGAGACCAGGATATCGGCGTCAAAGGCTCGCTGCGCCCCGGCCCGGGCAAGGGCTTCGGCCCGGCGAATCATCACCTCAAAGGGTTCATCCGCGCCGCGCACGACGAACAAACTGACCCGGGTGGTGTAAGCCTGGGCAGCCGGAGGCGTCAGACTCGCCTGGATGGCCCAAAGTCCACCGCCTAGCCCTAGAACGGTGGCCAGACCAGTGGCTGCGCCTAGTGGTGCGATCGCTCGCCGTCCTCGACCCATCCAGCCACTGGCGGCAAACTGAGCAATGCGAGCAGAAAAATGGGTCATGACTTCCCCCTAAATGAGCCTAAGTAAATTGATGCGATAGGCCGAGATCGCAGGCATAATCTCTCGATAGTCTCTCAACGGAGAGGCTTGAGACGCTAGCCTGCAGACGACTGGCTTCAGCCGCCTCGCCATACCAGGAAATTGCGGACTGGCCACTTTTATCCGCGTTTTTGGGCCAGAGCAGGAGCGTTTGGCTGAGTCTATGTTATGTTCTGCTGACGCTGGTGGCATACTTGAGCCAGTTTGGCTCCAGAAGCGTGGGACAGGCCGGGCTGAAAACAGCCTGCGCTGCCGCTGGAGCCCCCTTTTGGGATAACTCTCAGGTGACATCGACCAAAGACAAACAGGGCAAGTCAGATGACGAATCACTGGGCACTCATTGTCGGCATCAACCAATATCAGTTTTTACAGCCCCTGCTGTATGCCCAACAGGACGCCCTCAGCCTGCAATCGTTCCTAGTGAACACCGCAGGCTTTGACCCTGGGCACTGCATTTTACTCAGCGACCTGTCGGCCAACACGGGGGCGACCGTCTTGCCTCCAACTGGGGAGCATCTGCGCCAACAGTTGCAGCAGCTCTGTACCCAGGTGATTCAGCCCCAGGATTTGCTGTGGGTGTTTTTCAGCGGCTATGGCCTGCACGCTGACGGCAAAGACTATCTGTTGCCGATGGAGGCAGATCCAGCCCAGGTGGCCCAAACCGGCATTCCCATTCAGGAGTTGTTTGAGCAGCTGAAGCAGCAGTGCCCCTCCGACAATCTGGTCGTCGTCCTCGACATCAGCCGCAGCGCCAGTGCCCTAGCGGGACAAACCATCGGCTCCCAAGCCCAAACCCTGGCCAAAGACTTTGGTATTCCCCTGTTTTTATCTTGTCAGCCGGGGCAGTTTTCCCATGAAACGATGGCGGTGCGCCATGGCTTGTTTACCGCTGCGCTGCTAGAGGGGATGCGCTATCAGGGCTGTGTCACCCTATCGCACCTGGCGGAGTACCTGCGGCTGCGGGTACCAGAACTGAGCCAGCATCATTGGCGACCGCTGCAAACCCCGGTGACGATTGTGCCTCCGGAGAAAAAATATTTGATGGTGGTGCCGCCGACAGCGATGGCAGTGTTGCCGGTGACTGAGTCAGCTAATGTCACCTGGCAAGAAGAAGTGGAAACCCTCGGGGTCAGTGCGGCGGATGCGCCTAGGGTGGCTGAAGTTGCTCAACCGACCCCAGACTCAGTCGGGTCAGCAGCTCCCCAGCCCGTGACAACCAGTCTGTTGTCGCGGCTGGAGCAAGTCCGTCGGGAGTCGCCCCTGAACCAATCAAAGCGGGCTAGCCTGCGCAATTGGGGAATTCTAGCGGTGGTGCTAGTGCTGTTAGGGGTGATTTGGCGCAATTCACCGCTGTTTGATCCCAACCCAGCCCCCGTGGCAGATCCCGCTGAGGACGTGACCCCAGAGCCAGTGGCAGAGGCTCCGGCAGAGACGGTAACGGAACCTGAGGAGGAGACCCCAGAGCCAGAGCCCGCACCGGAGCCAGAGCCAGAATCTAATGACGACCTGGAGACCCTGCGGCCCTCTTCGGACAATTTGTCGTTGATTCCATTTACCCAAGCTGCGGCCAATGGCCCTGGGCCGTTGTTTTCGGAGCCAATTGCGCCGATGACGGATGACAATACGTTGTCGGCCCTAGCGAAGGCCCGACTGGCAGTGTCGGAACAGCGCTATGCCGATGCCTTGATTTGGCTGGAGCAGGTGCCCATAGCGGAGCAGCAAAGCGAATATGCCAATCTACTCTTCCAGGCCCAGCAAGGGGTGGCTGAACGAGAGCAGGTGAATCGAGAGTTGGTAGATCAGGTGCGATCGCAGCTCGATTCTGACCAGGCATCGGCCTTAACTGATGCGATCGCATTGGCCCGCACCTTGCGCCCTGGGGAGCCGCACTATTTTCGCGCCCAGAGTTTGATTAGCGATTTGAGCGATCGCATCTTAGAGCTGGCCGACCAACGGGCAACAGCAGAAACAATTCCGGCCTTTCAGGCTGCGATCGCCGCCGCCAACCTGGTTCCCGCCGATCGGATTAGCCTTTATCCTGTCGCTCAAGATCGGATCAACGAATGGCAGCGCCGCATTTATAACCTGCGCGTCCTGGCCCGAGCCCGAAACGTGATTGAACCCGGCCAAGCCAGCACCTTCCAGCAGGCTATCGACGTCCTCCAAGACATCGACATCCGCTACCCCGAAGCCACCACCGCCCGCCAACTGGCCAGCCAGTGGAGCCAAGACATCCTCAGCATCGCCCGCGCCCGCGCCGCCCAGGGCCGCTACCAAGAAGCAATCCAAGCGGCCCAACTCGTCCCCGAAGACACCGACGTGCACAGCGTGGCCCAAACCGAACTCCAACGCTGGCAGCAGCTCTAGGAACGTTGGGTGGCTGCTGCTTAATTAATTACCCGTTCAGGCTGAGCTTGTCGAAGCCGGCTCAGCCCAAACGGGGTTGGATCGCGTTACGCCTGCCCCGGCCCCATGCCCACGGTGCCAGCGTAAACGGCCTGATCCCCTAACTCATCTTCAATCCGCAGCAGGCGGTTGTACTTTGCCACCCGCTCACTGCGACAGAGTGATCCGGTCTTGATTTGCCCGGCCCGGGTTGCCACCGACAAGTCAGCAATCGTGGTGTCTTCCGTTTCCCCAGAGCGATGGCTAATCACTGAGGTGAAGCCTCGGCGCGTGGCCAAATCAATGGTCTCTAGGGTTTCCGTCAGGGAACCGATTTGGTTCAGCTTAATCAGAATTGAATTGGCGGCCTTCTGCTCAATCCCTCGTTGCAGTCGGGTTAGGTTTGTGACAAACAGGTCATCCCCCACGAGCTGCACCTTGCTGCCTAGACGGGCGGTCAACTGCTGCCAGCTCTCCCAGTCATCCTCATGTAGACCATCTTCAATCGACACAATCGGATACTTGCCGACTAGATCTTCTAGATAGTCAATCAGCTCTGCTGGAGAATGGGCTGCCCCGTCATAGGTGTACTGACCGTTGCTGTAGAACTCACTGGCTGCCACGTCTAGGGCTAGGGCCACCTGTTCCCCAGGCTTATAGCCCGCCTGCTCAATGGCGCTAATCAACAGATCCAGGGCGGCCTGGTTAGAGCTGAGGTTGGGCGCAAAGCCCCCCTCATCGCCTACCCCAGTTAGCAGCCCTTCTTTCTTAAGCACGCTGCTCAGACTGGCGAACACCTCTGCGCCCCAGCGCAGCGCTTCCCCAAAGGTCGGCGCACCCACGGGCACAATCATGAACTCCTGAATGTCCACATTATTGTTGGCGTGGGCACCGCCATTGATCACATTCATCAACGGCACCGGCAGCAGATTGGCTAGCGGCCCACCCAGGTAGCGGTATAGAGGCTGGCCCACTGCTGCCGCTGCCGCCTTGGCATTGGCCAAGGAGACTGCCAAAATCGCATTCGCCCCAATTTTGGACTTATTTGGCGATCCATCAAGTTCGATCATGGTGCGATCGACTTCAATTTGATCGAGGGAGTTCACCCCCATCAGTTCTGGGGCCAAGCTGTCATAGATATTCTCAACTGCCGTCAGCACGCCCTTGCCGCCATAGCGAGCCGCGTCGTCATCCCGCAGTTCATGGGCTTCAAAGCTACCCGTAGACGCACCGCTGGGCACCTGGGCCAATCCTGCCGCCCCCCCGGCCAAGTACACCTCCGCCTCTACCGTGGGTCGCCCCCGCGAGTCCAGGATTTCCCGAGCCTGAATGTCTTCAATGGAGGTGTCAAATAAGTCCATCATCAAAGTCCTGCTTTTCTTTTCAATAAACTGACCGGTGCAACCAACTAACCGGCTGGCATTCCCACCATTGCCCCGAAGTCTGGTGCATTATGCGCCACCAGCTTGGGCCAAAACAATGCTGAAGCCGCTGCTGTGTGGGTTCAACCGTTAAGGATAAGGCGAACCTGGGCTGAGGCGATAGAGTTAACTGGGACTTAACTATCTGAGCCCCCAGTCTGGGAATTTTGCCTGAGAATTCTGTCTTAAGCCTCTAGCCGGTCTGAGATTCTAACTACCGGAACTGGATGGCAGCCGGGCCATTGCTCCACAATGTAGACAAGGCTTGAGGCAAAGCTTAAATCAGGCTGATAGCTCAGGTTGATCGGGCCTAAGCCT
>PXDR01000453.1 GCA_003566335.1 Cyanobacteria bacterium T3Sed10_344R1 | reverse complement strand
GATATGGTCGTAATCGGCTCCAAAGAGATAGTGAGCTTCAATCACCTCCAAGCCCTTGTTCATCAGGGTGGCAGAATCAACGGTGATCTTTTGGCCCATTGACCAGTTGGGATGCTTCAGGGCATCGGCCACGGTAACGCTGGGCAGTTTCTCCACCGGCCAATCCCGGAAGGCTCCGCCAGAGGCCGTCAGCAAGATCCGCCGCAGACCGCTAGGGGGCACCCCCTGCAAACATTGAAAAATCGCTGAATGCTCCGAGTCAGCGGGCAGCAGCTTCACCCCGTGCTTCTCTACCAAGGGCAGCACCACCGGCCCCCCGGCAATCAGGGTTTCTTTGTTGGCGAGGGCAATGTCCTTCCCCGCTTCAATCGCGGCCAACGTCGGCAACAGTCCGGCACAGCCGACGATGCCGGTGACTACCGCTTCCGCATCTCCGTAGGCGGCAACTTCGGCAACCCCAGCTTCTCCGGCGACGATGCGCGGTTGGGGATCAAGATCTGCGATCGCAGCCTTAAGATCCTCTAGCCGACTTTCATCACAAATCGCCACAATTTCGGGCCGAAACTGCCTCACCTGCTGGGCTAGCAGCTCCACGTTTCGCCGCGCTGCAATCCCCACCAGACGAAACGACTCTGGATGGTGCTCCACAATGTCCAGGGTTTGGGTGCCAATGGAGCCAGTTGATCCAAGCAGCGTGATCGGTTTCACGGTTAATGATGGGGATAAATCTCCCTCTTACTATAGGAGGTCTTGGGATCAGCCTAAAAAGCAGGGCCAAAAGTCCCGCTTCAATCCAGACTGTCGATCTCTAGACATCTTCCCCACGGGATCCTCAGCAACTGATATCTAAAGTCAGACTATGGGCACAGTAAGGTTGAGTTTGTGGACTGGACGTGCCCCGCCGCCCAGAATCCCCTTGACCTCACCACTGAGGTTTGATTGAAATCACTGCTGAGGTTGATGAAATCAGCTATGCAGGGACAAATAACGAACCATCAGAATCATGCTGCGAGCCACTTTTCGGGGGGTTGTGTGAATCATCCCAACACTGAGTCAGCCAGAATTCTCGTCGTGGATGATCATCCGTCGAGCCGGATGACGGCGGTTGCCCTATTGTCATTGGAAGGCTACGAAGTCCTAGAAGCAGATAGTGGCCCCCAAGCGTTGGCCTGTGTTGCCCGTGGCAAGCTGGACTTGGTGCTGCTGGACGTAATGATGCCCGGCATGGACGGCTATGAAGTCTGTCGCCGCCTGAAGCAAGATGAACAGACCCGGCTAATTCCGGTGGTGTTTGTCACCGCATTGGACGACCGGCGGGCACGCCTGCGCGGCATTGAGGTCGGCGGCGATGACTTCTTGACCAAGCCGTTTGATCAACTCGAACTTTCGGCTCGGGTCAAGTCTTTAGTGCATCAAAAGCGGCTGAATGAGGATTTAGACCACGCAGAGCAGGTGCTGTTCTCCATCGCCCGCACAATTGAAAGCCGCGACCCCAACACCGGAGATCACTGTGAGCGGCTGGTGTCTTATGGCCAAGCCTTTGGCCGCTATCTCGGGCTGTCGCGATCACAAATCCGTGACCTGATGTGGGGGGGCTATCTCCACGACATCGGCAAGGTAGGCATTCCAGATTCTGTGCTGCTCAAAATTGGCAGCTTTACCCCAGCAGAATGGGCCGTCATGCAGCAGCACGTGCTGATTGGGGAGCAGATCTGTCAACCGCTGCGGACAATGCGAGGCGTGGTGCCGATTATTCGCCATCACCATGAACGCTGGGATGGTTCAGGCTATCCCGATGGTTTGGTGGGTGATGACATCCCCCTATTGGCCCAGGTCTTTCAGTTGGTGGATATTTACGACGCCCTCACCAATGAGCGGCCCTACAAGCCCGCTTACCCGCCTGAAGAAGCCCTGGCGATGATGCAGCAAGAAACCGAGCGGGGCTGGCGCAATCCCGAGCTGATGGCTAAATTCACCGCCTTTATTCACGAGTACTGCGGGGCTAGCTCTCTCTCGACAGCAGAAGCCTGCTTCCAGCGGACAGAGTTGCCGACGCCAGCAGTCCACGACGATGCCAAGACCCCAGCCAATCATCCCGAAAATCAACCTGCGAACCAGCCGACTGAGGTGCGATCGCAACGTCAGTTCTGATCCGTTCTCAGAAAAGCTTGTCTCAGAAAAGCTTGAGGGAAAATTCTAGGCAACGCTTTAGAGGCGTTTGTCCTAGCAGATCCCGTGATTCTGTCGGTGGGTCTGGCTCCCAATGCAAAGCTTTTTATCGGTCAAACAGTTCCCTTTTAGCAGCGCTAAAATGGCTGAGGCAGCTTCTGGCTGTCTGCCAAATCCGAGGCTACGGCCCGGAACGGGGGACCCAACTTTAATGGGGCGCACGCTGGTGATGATTTAGCTTAGGCGCATTTAGATTTGCTCAGGCAAATTCGCTTCAAGCTCCACCATCCCAGCGGGGAGAATACTCACGCCTAGCCCGTCAGCTAACTCCGTCGGCATTGAGGAATAGTGCGCAGTTTCAATCAACTAGCGGCTCTCCTGGTTTGTAGTTTCCGAAAACGCCTCAATATTCGTCGCTTCCCAGGAGGTTGCAATGGTCTATAGCGAAGCTATGGCGGCATCTGCCGTATTCATTTGCGTGCTGATCTGCCTGATTACCGAGCGAATTCACCTCACGATTGCCGCCATGTTGGGGGCAATGATTCTGCTGTTTCTGAATATTTTGACCCTGCCAGAAGCTGCCGACTATATCGCCCAAAGTTCGGCCACCCTCGCCCTGTTTTTTGGGGTGATGGTGATGGTGCGCGCCTTTGAACCCACCCAAATTTTTAAGTACCTGGCGACCCAAATGGTGCTGCTGGCCAAGGGACAGGGGAAACGGCTGCTCCTGGGGATTGTGGCAATCACCCTGCCCATTTGCGCAGTCCTGCCCAATGCCACCACTGTCATGCTGCTCGCCCCGTTGCTGCCGCCCCTGGCGATGGAGTTGGGGGTAGATTTTGTCCCCCTGCTGATTTTGATGGTGTTCGTGGCCAATAGTGCTGGGCTACTGACGTTAGTGGGCGATCCGGCCACGTTTATCGTCGGTGATGCGATTAACATCAGCTTTCTCGACTATATCCGCACCCTAAGTTTGGGCGGTGCGATCGCAGTTGCCGCCATCGTAGTCATGCTGCCGATTTTATTCCCCAGCATTTGGCATAAGCAGCTAGATGACCTCAAGCACCTGCCCCATCCCAAACTTAACCATCCCCGCATGCTGTTGATGGGGGGCGGGGTGATCGCCATTGTGCTGACTTTGTTCGTGGTGGGTGAGTCTTTGCCGGTGCCAATTTCACCCGCAGCGGTGGCTTTACTGGGGGCAGCCCTCTGTCTGCTGCTGACCCATCACGGCGGAATTGATTCCGTCCAAAATATCCTGCGGGACGTGGACTGGAGCACCCTGATTTTCTTCATGAGTGTGTTCGTGCTAATCGGCGGTTTGGAAAAAACCGGGGTGATCAGTGCCGCCTCCGGGGGGCTGGCCCTGGTTCTGGGCAACAACATTGCAATGGGATCACTGCTGCTGCTGTTTTTGGTGGGAGGGCTGTCTAGCCTGGTGCCGAACATTCCCCTAGTGGTGGCGATGGTGCCGATGGTGAAGGAGTATGTGGTCGCAGTGGGTCTAGCCGGGTCAGAAATTTTAAGCCCTGACTATACCGGAACCCTGCCCGTCGCAGTACTGCCCTTGTTCTACGCCATGATGTTTGGGGCAACCCTAGGGGGCAATGGCACCCTGGTAGGTGCGTCGTCGAACATCGTGGCGGCGGGGGTGGCTGAGCAACATGGCCAGCGGATCTCATTTCAGCGGTTCCTGCGCTATGGCCTACCGATTGCCAGTCTTCAGCTCATCCTGGCGGGACTGTATGTGTCTGTCCGCTTTCTGTAGTTGGCAATAGGCCGAGAGGCTGGGCCAGCCGATTCAGTTGCGGAAGCGGGACTGAGTTCGAGCCGTGACCTAGAAACCAGTTGCGGAGGCGCTATCGCTTGGGCTAGAGCAGTTCCAGCAACCGGTTTCTGGCTTGAACGTCCGTCTTGAGCGTCAGTTCAGCGGCACGCGCTTGATTAGCACCGACATCACCTCGCCGAGCTTGCCGGTGGGCTGGGGTTTGCACCAGTCATTGGGTTCGGCATAGCCCCGGCGATGTAAGTTGCTGATGGTTAGTCGCACTGCCGCCTCGGGGCCAAACAGCACATGGCGCACCTCTGGCGAACGCTCTGGGAATTGATCCCCAGCGACCGGGCGACAGTCGCCGCTGCGATCGCCAGGATTGCCGCTGCCAGCACCTACAGCAGCTGGAGTTGTGGATTCAAGCATGGGTCTGATTCCTTGCTATTGAGGACAAGCGAAAAACCAGAAACCAAAAACCCGGCTCCCCCCCCGCCGCGAATGCCTTTTAGAAAAAGGCACAGCAAGCAGTGCTGTCAGGGGGCCGGGTTAAACTTAACGCCAGCCGCCAGATAGCGTTCTTATCTGGGGGTGATTACTGCCTGGTGGTGTTTCCCGCACCATCAGGCAGCGCCGAATTTTCGGGCTCTAGCGGTTGAATTAGCCAACCAGAATTGGCGGCTATAGCCAAAAATTCTAAGCGCAGTATTCTGCCTCGTCAACCCTGGTTGTGGATCATCTCTAGAATTGGGATTGACAGCAGCCACTCAACTCAGGATCTGAGAGAGAAACTGTTGACTGCGAGGATGTTTGGGATTTGAGAAAAATTCATCCGGCGTAGCTTCCTCCACAATTTGGCCATCCGCCATCAACACGATCCGGTCAGCGACCTCCCGAGCAAACCCCACTTCATGGGTTACACACACCATGGTCATGCCCGATTGAGCCAAGTTGCGCATCACATCCAGCACTTCTCGCACCATCTCTGGATCTAGCGCCGAAGTCGGCTCATCAAACAACATGATTTTGGGCTGCATGGCTAGGGCACGGGCGATCGCAACTCGCTGCTGCTGCCCCCCCGACAACTGCCCAGGATATTTCTTCGCCTGGTTGAGAATCCCAACCCGCTCTAATAATTCACCTGCGATGGATTTAGCCTGCGACTTTGACCAGCCGCGCACCTCCATCGGAGCCAGCATCACATTTTCCACCACCGTCAGATGAGGAAACAAATTGAACTGCTGAAACACCATCCCCACCTCGCGGCGAATGGCCTCCACATTCTTCATTTTGGGCGTGAGCTCTGTCCCGTCGATAATGATCCGACCTTTTTGATACGCTTCCAACGCATTAAACGTCCGAATAAACGTAGACTTTCCCGACCCAGAAGGCCCCATCAGTACCACTACCTCACCTCGATGAACCTCCAAGCTAATGCCTTTAAGAACATGGAAGTTATTGGCGTACCACTTGTCTACTCCTTGGGCCGAAATTATAGGGACTGCTGTGTCCAGCACAGCGGCATGATCTTGTGTGTGAGGCTGTTGCATGGGGATCTCCTAATCAATCACTAATCTTCAAGTTGATTGGGCAATATAGCCTTTAGCCATAGTCAGGATCTCAGACCTGATTAACTAAATAAAGCCGTCTACGTAGATTGGGTGAAACGCAGTGGAACCCAACAGTATCAGGGAATCTCTGGGTTCCGTTGCACTCCACCCGGCCTACGGAATTACTAGGTTTTGGAAACTTCTGTCAGTCAACCAGCCCTAAAACATGGGGAGCTGTAATGATTCACCAAACCATTCTTCAGATAAAGGCTCAAACTCTCCAGCCAGCAACTTATTGCGAATAAACACATTGATCCACTGCAACATGTCTAGGTCTCCCCGGCGCACACCGACATAACAAGGAGAGTTTTGCATCACAAACTTATTGTCAATACTGGCATCGGGGTTATCTTGAATAACCTGACTAGCAATCGTGTTGCCAGTAGCAATTAGCTCTACTTGGTTAGCCAACAGGGCAGAAACCGTTACGCTATTGTCTTCAAAGCGACGAACCTCAACCCCATCTGGCACATTGTTCGAGAGCACAATATCTTCCACCGAGCCTTGAGTCACCCCCACGCTAAAGCCAGCTAAATCATCATAATCAGCCACCTCAATATTTTCCGCTCCGTAAACTCCGGAGAAAAAGGGCGCGTAGGGCAAAGATGAAAAATAGATCGACTTAGCGCGCTCTGGTGTTGCCCCCAAACTCGACACCACCAAGTCAACTCGGTTGGTCTGTAAGTAGGGAATCCGGTTGGTGCTGGTCACCGGTACAAGCTCCACCTCAACTTCCAACGCTTCAGCAATCATGCGGGCAACTTCAATGTCGTAGCCTCGGGGTTGCCCATCACTACCCACCGAACCAAACGGCGGGGAATCCTGGGGAACTGCCACCCGCACCGAGCCACGACTCAAAATTTGGTCGAGGGTCGCCCCTACGCCATTATTATTGGCGGCTTCTCCCTCAGCCTGGGGAGTGTCACCAGCGCCAGCTACCTGCTGAGAGGTGATGGAGCCTTGGGAGCAGGCCACAATGGTCAAAGAAAACAGAGCACTTAAGGCAACTGCTCCCAGAACCTTAAAGCTAGGAAGAGATAGACCCAGTCGCTGAGAACAGGCGCGTAGAATAGCTTGAATCATCGGAATCACTTTGAATCAGGTTTATGGGATTTACGGGAATCAGGTGTATGGACTAAGCAGCCTAGGGAAAAGCAGGAGCGCTACTTCCGGGCCGCTAGCCTTCGTAAGAAAATTTTTTCTCTAGATGTTTGCTCCAAAGCGACAGCGGAAAGCACAAGCAGAAATAGATCAGGGCCGCCATTGAATAGACTAAAAACGGCTGAAAGGTGACATTACTGATTGAAGAAGCGGAGCGGGTTAACTCGATAAACCCAATCACTGAAGCGAGAGAGGTTCCTTTCACCACCTGTACGGCAAAGCCCACTGTGGACGGAATCGACATCCGCACGGCTTGGGGCAAGATGATCCGTTTGAGCTGCTTGATATAAGGCAACCCCAAGGCCCGAGAGGCTTCCCATTGTCCCCTCGGTACCGCTTCTACAGACCCCCGCCAAATATCTGCCAAAAAGGCGCTGCTGTAGGTTGTCAACGCAATAGTTGCAGCCGCCCAGGCCGACAAGTTCAGTCCCAGCAAGACAGAAATGCCGAAAAATACCAGGAAAAGCTGCATAAGCAACGGGGTTGCTTCAAATATCTCGACATAGATCAGGCTGATGGTTCTAATGATTGGATTAGGAGAAATTCGCATCAGCATGATGATGAAGCCGACAATACCACCGCCAAAAAATGCGATCGCAGAGAGGGCAATCGTCCACCGGGTTGCAATCAGTAAGTTGGCCAGTATATTAGCGAGCGTGAAGTCCTGCATGAGGGGGGCTCAATTTTTGTTTGACTGAACTTGTTTAGCGGATGTATCGCGTAAAGGCGAAAAACTGTCGCTGAATTAAGAATGCGACTAGCTTGATAAACCAAACCAACCCGATGTAAATGACTGAGATTGCCAAATAAATCTCAAAGCTGCGAAAGGTTCGCGACTGGAGATAATTACCGGCAAAGGTCAATTCTTCTGCCGAGATTTGAGATACGACGCTGCTAAATAAAACCGCAATCACCACCTGGCTCACTAGGGCTGGATAAATATTGCCGAGGGCCGGAATCAGTACCACATGGCGAAATACCTGCATTGGCTTAAAGCCTAGGGCTTTACCGGCTTCGACCTGACCCTTATCAATTCCCTCAATGCCAGCCCGCACAATTTCTGTGGCATAAGCCCCAAAATTAATCGATAGGGCCAGCACTGCCGCCTGCCAAGAGGACATGCGGATGCCAAGACCTGGCAGCCCAAAGAAGAAAAAGAACAGCTGAATCAGAAATGGCGTGTTGCGAAAGAATTCTACATATGCGATCGCAATTCCATTGAGCACTCGATTTTCAGACGTGCGACCTAGCGCGCCTAAGATTCCGAGGATGAGCCCGATGGAAATGGCCACGACCACAATTTGTAGGGTCAACACCAGCCCTTGCCAGAAAAGGCTGAGGTTGTTCCAGACGACTGAGAATTGAGGAGTGTATTCCATCGCAAGTACCTGTGGAGAACAGCAGGTTTCGCATACTGTATACAAGCCTCTTGCAGTCTTTTGTGTTCAAAAACACAATTTCCCGGACATTCGCGCAATTTAGTCCAGCACAACCCCACCCTAGTCCTCAACTCATCGGAGACTAGTACTTTGTGGCATACGTTTTGCTACCCATAGCCCCTGATCCCCCTAAAGATCCCCTACCCCTCCCAACAGGGGATTCTAGGATCTCAGCCATCCCTAGGGCTGCGGCAGGTGCTCCAACAACTGCTCTAGCCAATTCCGATTGAAATCGCACTCCTCGCCCAAGGCTTGAGAAAGCTGCATATCCCTAGAATTGCTGGTGTCAAACGTCATCGTCCCAGTTCTGACCTGTTCATAGGCCACCTCATCGGTCATGATTTGCAACGTGTTGGACTGATAATGACAGGTGTGTAAATGCACTCGCGCCTCTGGCACTGAGGGCGCAAATACCTGGTTGTCTACCTTGCACCGTCCTTGCTGCCAGCCTTCAATGCGGGTCGCAACCAGCAACCCGGTGAACATTGGCATGGGCAACAGGTGATTGCTGGGCTCGCAGCCCGCCAGCTGATCTAGATACCCCAACACTGCTGTTGTATGACTGCCTTGGGCCAAGCCTGGATGAGCAGCCCCGAGCCCTCCCGCCAGGGCAAAAAGCCCAGCGATGCTCCCCTGAACCCATAACCGCCGTCCCCAATTACCCTTACCCATCAGTCCTTGACTCCTAAGTAAAATGACCTGCTTGAGCAGGCAGATCTGGATTGAAATGAACTCTATGAGATGACCTATGGATTCAGCTACAGACCAACCTGTTGGCATTCCTTAAAGCGGTTTGGGCCAGCGTGCTTTTGGCTGGAAGGTGGTGGCTGTGGGGCAGTGCCTGAGCCGGAGAGTGGGCTGAATTGGGATCACGGGTAATCGCAGCTACAAACCAACGGCGGCAGACCTGATTTACTGGGCGAAGATTCCTGGAGGCTAGAGCATGGTCGGCACGTTAACCCAGACTCAGAGTTTAGTTGAACGGGCTAAAGCCCTGGGCATCAAGTTCTTTTTGGTCTCGTACACCGATTTGCTGGGGGGCACTCGGGCCAAGCTGGTGCCGACGACGAAGATGGCGTCGGTGGAACGGGACGGCGCGTTTTTCTGTTCCTTTGCCTCGAATTTGGGACTAGGGCCAGAGGCTCCTGAAATTGCGGCAGTGCCCGATCCCGACTCATTGATTCAACTGCCCTGGGAGCCGACGGTGGGCTGGGTAGCCAGCGATGTTTATTTTGAGGGCGAGCCGTTTCCGGCGGCTCCTCGGATGATTCTGAACCGGGTGCTAGACCAGGCGGCTGACCTGGGCTACAGCTACAAGGCGGGGGTAGAAGCTGAATTTTTTCTGCTGCGCCAAACGGAATCGGGCTATGTGGTGGCGGACAGCAAGGATACGGCGGAGCGCCCCTGCTATGACCAGCTCAACTTGATGCGGCAGTTTGACCTGATTTCCACCCTGGTCACTTATATGGAGGAGTTGGGATGGGAGCCGTACCAAAGCGACCACGAAGACGCCAATGGTCAGTTTGAGCTGAACTGGACGTATAGCGATGCGCGCACAACTTGCGATCGCCACGTGTTTTTCAAGTACATGGTTAAGACCCTGGCAGAGCAGCGGGGCTTGACCGCCACCTTTATGCCCAAGCCCTTTAGCCACATCACCGGGAATGGGGGCCATGTTCACAACAGCCTGTGGCAGGGGGGCATCAACAGCTTTGCCAAAGGCGCGGATGCCGGGGGACTGTCGCCCCTGGGCTATCACTTCCTCGGCGGGGTGCTGGCCCACGGGAAAGGGTTGGCGGCGCTTTGTGCTCCAACGGTTAACTCTTACCGCCGCTTGGGTGCTAGCACTACGACCTCTGGCAGCACCTGGAGTCCTCGCTACATTTCCTATGGCGGCAACAATCGCTCTCACTTGCTGCGGATTCCAGACACCGGGCGGTTTGAATGTCGGCTGGTGGATGGGGCGGCCAACCTCTACCTGGTGTTGGCGGGGCTGCTGGCGGCGGGTCTAGAAGGGATGAAAAACCAAACCGATCCAGGTCAGCGGATCGACGAAAACCTGTTTGCTCGGGGGGATGAGTTCTCGAATCTCGAAACCTTGCCCCATAATCTCTACGATGCGATCGCAGCCCTCAAGCAAGACGACCTCCTGACCCACACCCTGGGGGAGCAGGCGACCAAGACGTTCCTAGAGTTCAAAAACCAGGAGTGGAACGCCTTCAACGCCCAGATCACGCCATGGGAAATGT